>JAQXGK010000118.1 GCA_029006345.1 Bacillota bacterium | reverse complement strand
CGTCGTTCATCCTTTCATGATTACCGTAGACATAGTAAATACCGCAGGTGCTCTTCAGTCTCGAAAAGGCGGAGAAGGCGTACTCCATGTAGTATTCGCCGGTGCTTTCATCGAAAATATCGCCGCCGAAGCAGATTATGTCAGGCTGTTTTGAGTTGGTATTTTCCACAAATTCATCGATGAGCTTTTCGGTAACCGCTCCTCCGATGTGCATATCCGAAACAAATACTATATTGTAGTCACGCTTGAGCGAATGACCGGATTTTACGGTGTAGTCGGTTTCTTTCGGCGCGTTCGCCACACACAGAGCCTGTATGTTCAATATAAGGGCGAGTACAACGGCGAGAAACCCTTTAAGATACACAATCCTGCAAAAACGTCCGAGCTTGGGCGGAAGGTTGATTTTTTTCAGAATATACTTTATTATATCTATCAGCGGAAACAGAATTATCGAATATACAATGGCTCCGAACAGAGAACTTTTGAAGTAAACAATTGCAATAATGAATATGGTGTAGACTATGCGGAACACCGCTTTTGAACAGCGCGGATAAACGCAACGGAGCGCCTTGAACAGCCGATTTCCGAGATAGGCAAGCGATACGAGTATGACCGCGGCGGACAGAATCAATATAAACGGCATAAATCACTACTTTCCGGTTGATAACCGATTTTTGTTGCCGATATTATAACAGGCAACAACAGAAAAGTCAAAAATAGGGCAATGCAGCAGTGCAGAAAGGCAAGCTTATGTTTATAGATAAGGTGGATATATATATCAAGGCGGGAGACGGCGGAAACGGCGCTGTGTCGTTTCACAGGGAAAAGTACGTTTCGCACGGCGGCCCCGACGGCGGCGACGGCGGTCACGGAGGCAGTATTGTATTTCGCGTCGACAGCGGCGACAACACGCTTTTGAAGTTCAAATACAGAAGAAAATTCGTGGCTCAGAACGGCGAAGACGGCAAGCCGGGAAAATTCCACGGCAAGACTGCCGCAGATACGGTTATCATGCTTCCGCCGGGGACGGTAATCCGCGACAAGCAAACCGGCAAGGTTATTTTCGATATGGGCGCCGACCGGGAGTTCGTCGCGGCTAAGGGCGGCAGAGGCGGCTGGGGCAACAGTCATTTCGCAACCCCCACAAGGCAGATACCGAGATTTGCCAAGGCCGGAACCAAGGGCGACGAACGCGAGCTGACGCTGGAGCTGAAAATGCTCGCGGATGTCGGGCTTATCGGCTTTCCTAATGTCGGCAAGTCATCTCTGCTTTCGGCAGTCAGCGCGGCGCGTCCCAAGATAGCGAATTACCATTTTACAACACTTTCGCCCATGCTCGGCGTGGTTTCGACAGGCGAGGGCAGCGGCTTTGTTATGGCTGATATACCCGGACTTATAGAGGGCGCGGGCGACGGCGTCGGACTCGGTCACGATTTTCTCAGACATGTTGACCGTTGCAGACTTTTCGTGCATGTTGTAGACGCGGCAGGCAGCGAGGGCAGGGATCCTATAGAGGATATCAGGATTATAAACAACGAGCTGTTCAAATATAACCCGGAGCTTAAAGAACGCCGTCAGATAGTTGCGGCCAATAAGATAGATCTCGGTCTTGACGATGAGATTAAGGCGCGGCTTGAGGCATACTGCCGGGAGGCGGGCTACGACCTTGTGTTCATTTCCGCCGCGTCCACAGAGGGCACAAAGCAGCTTATCAGACTTGTTTCCGAGCGCTTGAAGGACACGCCGCCTATGAAGGAATACGAGCCGGAATATGTCGAGGAGGAAAAGAAGCCGCTCGACAGAACAGTTAAAGTGACGAATATTAACGGTGTTTACAATGTTGAATGCGAAGCGCTTGAGGCACTGGTGGAAAAGGTCAACTTCGATGACGACGAATCCTTCAATTTCTTCCAGCGCAATTTGAAGACTCTCGGAGTTATCGACGCGCTTGAAAAGGCGGGAGTCAATGACGGAGATACGGTTTCCCTGTACGGTCTTGAATTTGATTTCTGGTATTGATATGAACGAACTGGATTTGATAAAGAGCGCTTATGACTGCCTCGGCCGCGTGACGCCGCTGGCGACTGACTGCGGACGCTTGTGCGCAGGTGCGTGCTGCAGAGGCGACGGCGAAATATGGCTTCTTCCGGGCGAAGAGGCGCTGTTTGAGTCGGCTGACGGCTTTGAAGTGAAAACGTATCCGGACGGTGACACAAGAGTTATCTGCAAGCAAAGCTGTGCCGCGTACCGTAACAGGCGGCCGTATTATTGCAGAATATTTCCGTACTTTCCGCGCGTTTGCAGGCAAGAGGATAACAGCTTATCGGTACGCCTTTTCATTGATCCGCGCGCGGCGGGCTTGTGTCCGTTTGCGGCCGGCAGTATTTCGCCCGACAGGCGGTTTGCAAAGGCGGTCCGATGCTCGGTCAGAAAGCTGTGCGAAAGCGATATTTTTTATGAGCACTTTCTCGAGTGCGCGCAGTTTCTTGATGAAATGGGCGAGTTTTCCGCCCGATTGTTCGGGGAGGGCGACAGATAATGGATTCTTCCGGTCTGCGCGTCGGAATTGTGACGCTTGGCTGCCGAGTCAATCAGTATGAGAGCAACGCTGTTGCGGAGGAACTCGAAAAGAGGGGCTTTTCCGTCTGTGATTTTAACGGCTCAAACGATATTTATATAATAAATACATGTTCGGTTACCGGCATAAGCGACCGCAAGTCGAGACAGATGATAAGCCGCGCCGTCAATCAAAAGAAACGCGACAGCTCTGTAGTGGTATGTGCCGCAGGTTGTTTTGTTCAGGGGCTGAAGGACAGGAGTATTCTGGATAATGTCGACATTATCTGCGGGAATGCCGATAAAAGCAGTATTCCGGACAAAATATGCGCTTTTCTCGAAAAACGCGAGAGGATAGATAGTGTAAAGCCGCTCAGCGGTGCCGGCTACGACGGGCTGAGTATTTCAAAAAGCAGCCTGCCGCGTGCCTTTGTGAAAATAGAAGACGGCTGCAACAGCTTTTGCACATATTGCTTTGTGCCGTATGTACGCGGACGGGTTCGCTCGAGAAATCCCGACGAGGTTGTTGCCGAGGTCAAAAGACTTACCGACGCGGGATTCTGCGAGGCAGTATTAACCGGCATTGAGATATCGGCTTACGGGACGGATCTGGATGGCTTCGGGCTTGCACAGCTGACAAGGCGCATTCATAACGAAACAAACGTCAAAAGAATTCGATTCGGGTCGCTCAATCCCACAATCCTGACCGAAGAATTTGTGTCGGATATGCTGAAACTCGAACGGGTTGAAAAGCACTACCACGTTTCTGTTCAGAGCGGCTCGGACAGTGTGCTTGCCGCCATGCGCCGCGGCTATTCGAGAGATATGCTGATTTCGAGGCTGGAAAACATAACAAGGCTTTGCCCCGACATTTGCTTGAGCGGTGATTTTATCTGTGGATTTCCCGGCGAAACAGAATCGGATTTTGCTGACACTCAGGACATTGTTTCAAGATTTTCTTTTCTGCACTCGCACATATTCCCATATTCCGAACGGCCGGGAACGGCGGCGGCAAGAATGCCGGGTTCAATACCGCATAAGACGCGGCGTGAAAGGGCAGAGAGACTT
>JAQXGK010000117.1 GCA_029006345.1 Bacillota bacterium | reverse complement strand
ATCGGCTCGGCGCTTGTGCTTTTGTCGATGTGCGTGAATATATATTCGTCCTTCAAGCGCCGCGATATAGCCTCTGCGGTATTCGGGCAGAACGGCTTTGTCGGCATAGTGCTGTATATAAGTATTCTGATGCTGGCGGCGCCGCTGGTTGTATCGGTGGAATTGCCTGCTACCGGCCCGACAATCGCCCTTATAATATGCGTTGTACTTATTTTCTTTCGCGAACCTCTCGGAAAGCTGGTTTGCGGAAGACGCGATTGGAAACCGAAAAAATGGGGCGAATTCGTGCTTGACAACGCCGCGGAAATGTTTGAGGTACTGTTAAGTTATATAACCAACAGCATAAGTTTCCTGCGCGTCGGTGCCTTCATTCTCGTTCATGCAGGAATGATGATGGCATTCTTCTCTATAGCGAATATGTTCTCCGGCACTGTCGGCTACTATATCGTAGTAGTGCTTGCAAACATCCTCGTTTGCGTTCTTGAGGGACTGTTAGTCGGCATTCAGGTGCTGCGTCTCGAGTTTTATGAAATGTTCAGCAGATTTTATATCGGCGAAGGCAGGGAATATAAGCCCATGTCTGAAAAAGCCGTTGTTGTAAAGTGATTTATACGGAGGTTAACAAATGACAGCATTATTACTAATAATTATACCTATAGCGTCTATTATCGTTTCAATGATTTACGGCAAGAAGACGCTCAATAAAACAGGAAATGCGGCAAAATCCGTAAAGTCGCAGATTGTTTCAGCTTTCGCCCTGTCCGCATTTTGTATGATTTTCACCTGTGTGGGCGCTTCGGCGGAGGGATCAGAAACTGTCGGTGAGGCGGCTTCTAACGCAGCGGCTGTCGCCGGCTCGCTCGGCAGTGCAACCGGTCTCGGTTTCATAGCAGCCGCTCTTTCGATAGGACTGAGTGCAATAGGCGCCGGTATAGCTCTTGCGGCAGGTGCGCCTGCGGCAATAGGCGCGGTTTCCGAGAATCCGCAATCGTTCGGTAAGGCAATGATTTTCGTCGTTCTGGGCGAGGCAGTCGCACTTTACGGCTTTGTCATTGCGTTTATGATTATCGCAAAGCTTCCGAGCTTTGCCGAAGTCCTTTCGTCGCTTATATAGTCATGCGCTTTGCACTTATCAGCGACAATCATGATACGGTCACCGGAATGCGCCTTGCCGGCGTTGAGGGGGTCGCCGTACATGATAAGGACTCTGCGGTAAAGGCACTTACCGAGGCTATGGACGATCCCGAGGTCGGAATAGTGCTTATGACAGAGCGGCTCGTTTCGCTCTGCCCCGAGCTTATTTACGATTTGAAGCTTCATCGTGCGCGTCCGCTTATCGTAGAGATTCCGGACAGACACGCTGAGGGAAGAACAGAAAATTCGATTATGAAGTATGTCCGTGATGCCATAGGCGTCAAGATATAAGGAGAGATATGCAGGGAGATACCGGTATCGGCGAATTCTTGAAGTCGATCAATCTCAGGGCGCAGCAGCACCTTGAGCGGCTCGAGGAGGAAACCAACGATTACATTTCTGCCGAAATGGCCGCCGCTGAGGCAAGCATTCGCCGCAAAACAGATGATGCTTATGAGCGAAGAAGATCGCTCATACTCAATGACAGCGCGCGAGAGCTTTCCGCGAGACAGCGCGAGGCTAAATCGGAGCTTTTTAAGTTCAGAAAAGAGCTTACGGACCGTATTATAGACGATGCACGGGAGAAGATTTCCGCCTTTTCAAATACGAAAGAATATCAGCTTGCACTCTGCAAGTCGGCGGATGCTGTTGTCAAGGCTGTCGGAGATGATGCGGTGCTGTATGTGCGACATCAGGATATCGGCGCCTTGAATGAGTTTGCCGCCAAACATCCGTCGGTGCGTATCTGTGCGGACGAGTCGAATATGCTCGGCGGTCTTCGCGCCGTAAATGCAGCCGGAACGCTTGCCGCGGATAGCACATACGAGAGCAAACTCCAACAGGCGAGAGCGGATTTTTGCGCTTCCGGCAGACTTATTATTGAATGAGAGGCTGAAATGACGGAAACAGAGAATGTTATATTCGGTATAAACGGACCTGTCGTGACGGTCGCAGGAGCTACCGGCTTTTCTATGCAGGAAATGGTGTATGTCGGAAACGACCGTCTTGTAGGCGAGGTTATCGGTATCGATGATAAAAAGACTATTATTCAGGTATATGAGGTAACGACGGGACTGAGCGCAGGCCAGCCCGTTGTCGGTACCGGTCACGCTATGTCGGTGACCCTCGGTCCCGGAATCATCAGCAATATTTTTGACGGTATTGAGCGCCCGCTTAAGGATATTGAGGCGAAATCAGGCGCATTTATGACGCGCGGCTCCATGATAACTCCGCTCGACCGCGATAAGCTCTGGGACGTAACCGTTTGTGTCAAGGCGGGAGACCGTCTGAATCCCGGCGAGATTTACGCCGTTTGCCCCGAGACTGAGAGCGTCGAGCACAGATGTATGGTTCCGCCGAATGTCAGCGGAACGGTAGTTAGTGTTGCTTCGGACGGAATGAAAAAAACAGACGACACTGTAGTGACCTTGCAGCTTGACAGCGGAAAGACGCTCGAACTCGGCCTTTCACAGCAGTGGCCCATCAGAGTTCCGAGACCGGTAAAGAGCCGCATGGAGAGTTGTGTGCCGCTGATTACCGGTCAGCGTGTAGTTGATACCCTCTTTCCTATTGCCAAGGGAGGGACAGCCGCGGTTCCCGGCGGCTTCGGAACCGGAAAAACCATGATGCAGCATCAGCTTGCCAAGTGGTGCGATGCGGATATCATTATATATGTCGGATGCGGCGAGCGCGGCAATGAAATGACGCAGGTGCTTGACGAATTCGGCGCGCTTATCGACCCTAAGACCGGCCGCAAGCTTACTGACAGAACCGTCCTTATCGCAAATACCTCCAATATGCCTGTTGCGGCGAGAGAGGCGTCTATTTATACCGGAATTACTCTTGCAGAGTATTACCGCGATATGGGATATGATGTAGCGATGATGGCGGACTCAACCTCGCGCTGGGCGGAGGCGCTCAGAGAGATATCCGGCAGACTCGAGGAAATGCCCGCAGAGGAGGGCTTCCCGGCGTATCTGCCGTCGCGGCTCTCGGCTTTTTACGAGCGCGCAGGTATGGTGACAACGCTTTGCGGAAAGCAGGGAAGCGTCTCTGTAATCGGTGCGGTATCACCGCAGGGCTCCGACTTTTCCGAGCCTGTCACGCAGAATACAAAGCGTTTTGTCCGCACCTTTTGGGCACTTGACAAAGAACTGGCATACGCCCGTCATTACCCCGCGGTAAACTGGACGACAAGCTACAGCGAGTGTGTTAACGACCTCTCAAGGTATTATGAGGAAAGCGTCGCGCAGGACTTTATCAATGTCCGTTCCGGCTTGATTACGATACTGCGTGAGGAAACCTCGCTTATGGAGATAGTAAAGCTAATAGGCGCGGATGTTCTTCCGGACGACCAGAAGCTTATCATCAGTATTGCCCGTGTGATTCGTGCAGGCTTTTTACAGCAGAATGCCTACCACAAGGACGATACCTTTGTGCCCATCTCAAAGCAGTATCTTATGATGAAAACTATCATGCATCTCTATGACAGGGCGAAGGATATACTGACAAAAAGCATTCCGGTTTCACGTCTCGACGAGACCGGAGTTTATGATAAACTTATCAGGATGAAGTACGATATTCCCAATGACAGACCAGAGATGTTTGACGAGTACATGAAAAACATCGACGATATCGTGGACGGAATAATCAACAGCAAGGGAGGCGCCGAAAATTGATATTGGAGC
>JAQXGK010000116.1 GCA_029006345.1 Bacillota bacterium | reverse complement strand
AAAAGAGGAGACTTCTTATGTCGGAAGTTTATACCAAAGAACATTTGGGTTCGATATTGGCTCGCTTTGGATTGCCCGACAGCGATTTTACGGTAGAGAGCATCGATAACGGTCATATAAACAGCACGCTGAAAATAACATATCCCCACAAAACCGAAACACAGGTTTATACGCTTCAGGCTGTAAACACGTATGTCTTCCGTGAACCGATTGCGGTTATGCGAAACATAGAGCTGATAACCGACCACATCCGCAACAAACTGGTTGCGAACGGAGTACAGGATTACAAGCGCCGCGTGCTGAGGTTCAAGAAGACCGAAACCGGTGAGAATTATATTTTCGAAAGCGACAAGCTGTTCTGGCGCTGTTATCGGTATATTACGGATTCGGAAACCTACAACACAGTTACCGACACCAAGCTTCTGCTGAATGCCGGGAAGGCATTCGGAGATTTTCAGAAGCAGCTTTCCGACTTTCCGATGGAACAGCTGACAGAAACCATCCCTAACTTTCACAACACGAGAAAAAGAATAGACGATTTGTTTGACGCTGTCGAATGCGACGTATGCGGCAGAGTAAAGGAAGTCGAGCCGGAGATAGAATTTTTCCGCAGGCACAGAGATATGTCCGGTAAGCTTCAGGAGCTTGCGGACAGCGGAGAAATGCCGGTCAGAGTCACTCACAACGACACAAAGTACAACAATGTGCTTCTCGACAACAAAACCGGAGAGGCTATATGCGTAATAGATCTCGACACGGTAATGCCGGGACTCGCCGTCCATGATTTCGGCGACGCCATCAGATATGCGGCCTCCACAACCGCCGAGGACGAAAAAAATCTCGACCTCGTACATGTCGACATGAAGAGCTTCGAGGCGTTTACCGAAGGCTTTATCGGCGCTTCCGGCGGATTCTTTACCGACGCCGAAATAGACAATATGGCGCTCGCCTGCCAGATAATCACGCTTGAGCTTGCGAGCCGGTTTTTACTCGACTATATAAACGGCGACAAGTATTTTAAGACGCATTATCAAGGTCAAAATCTCGACCGCGCGCGAAATCAGATACGGCTTGCGGAGGATATGGAGAGAAACCTCGAGCTCATGAATGCCATAGTACACAAATACTCAAAATAATAAAAAGAAAAGGAAAAACAAGATGGAACAGGAAAAGCAAACTGAAATATCATTTGAAACCATTATAGATATTTTGCTTAAGCATTTGATCGCCATACTTGCCGTTTCAATAATTGCCGCGGCGCTTGGTTTTGCTTATTCGAAATATGTTGCGACACCTACCTATAAAAGCACCACAAAATACAGCGTCAATGTCGAGGCTATCGGCGAGACCTACAGCGATTATACCTACGCGATGAAGGTCGTCAGCGGCTGTATCGAATATCTGAATGTTTCGGACTTCTACAACGAGGTCGCACAGGCAAGCGGAATGAATATGACCGGAGCCCAGATAGGCTCGATGCTCAGCTTCAACACCGTCAGCGACACCAACTTCTTTACCATTACTGTTGCTGCCTCGGACGCCAACACCTCAAAGGCAATCTCGGATGTGGTGGCGGACCTTGCTCCGAAGCGTATAAACGAATTCAAGGGCAAGAACTATGTTATGCTTATTCAGAAAGCCAACCTTCCCTCCTCTCCCTCGTCTCCCAACGTAGGCCTGAACTGCTTCATATGCTTTGTTATCGGCGCTTTCTTGACATACATCATATTCTTCATAAAGGAAATAGCGGACGACAGAGTAAAGGACGTCAACGAGCTTTCGGACAGATACCGCTACCCTGTGCTCGGAGCGGTTCCGAACTTTTCAACAACAAGTGACATAGGTAAGGGGGGCAAGCAGCAATGAAAAAGAGCAACAAAAAGCAGGACAGCAACATTATAACTCAGAACAACGATGCTGTTGACGGCGTACTGTTTGCCGCAAAGGAAGCTTACCGCGCAATCAGAACGAATATTATCCTTTCCATATTGAAATCCGGTTCCAAAACCGTTCTTTTCACCAGTGCAAACCCCGGAGAAGGCAAATCAACCACTTCATCAAATATCGCGCTTTCGCTCGCTCAGACCGAAATGAAGGTGATTCTGCTGGACGCCGATCTTCGCCAGGCTAAGCTCAGCCGAATACTCCAAATCCCGTCCAATCCGGGACTTTCAAATGTCATCGGCGGTCTCTGCACGCTTGAGGAGGCTATTAATCACACGCAGTATCCGAACCTTGACATTCTCTGCTCGGGAGTCAATGTTCCCAACCCTGCGGAAATGCTCACCCGCAACGAGGTGCCGCAAATCATCAAGAAGCTCGAAACCATGTATGATTTTATAATAATAGACTCGGCGCCCATCAACATCGTTTCGGACGCACTGCCGCTGGCCAAATGCTCGGACGGTGTAGTGCTAGTCGTTAGGCAACTTAATTCGAGACACGACGAAGTCAAAAAGGCTATAACAAGTCTTGAATTCATCAACGCGAACATCTTAGGTTTCGTAATGAATTCGGTTGATATTCAGAGAAAAGTCGGCTATTACAAGGGTAGAAAATACGGCAAAAAGTACGGTTACGGATATGGTTATGGTTATGGTTATGGTTATGGCTACGGCTACGGCAAGCGCAGTGACGAAGCTCCCGCACGCAGTGTTTCCGACGGCAAAGGCGGAAATTCGAAATGATAG
>JAQXGK010000115.1 GCA_029006345.1 Bacillota bacterium | reverse complement strand
TCGGCCCTCGGGATTAACCGAAGGCCGATTGTTTTGATATCACATCTCTGATTTGATAAGTTCAAAATTTACAGTATAGGAATCTCCGCGTCCGCTGGTTGAATAACGCAGGACAAAGGGCTGAGAGAGGCCAACGAAATAATACTTGAGAATATAATCCTCACAGACTACAATTTTATCGACAATTGAGCTGTATAGCTCAGTATTAATCTCATCATTTTGGAGATTAATAATGGAAGAGAAGGTATCCAAGAAATGTTGCATTTTCTCGGCTTGAAGGGCCGAAATATCTGTCTGTCTGCTCTCAGCGATACGGTCACTGATCTCCTGTAGCTCCGTCTCCAGTTTTTTTGCCGATGCGGAGTAGGCGGCTTCGCTTATCTTTGCTTCTGCAAACATAACAGTCAGGTTAGCCAGTGTCTGATTAATGTCATCGGAGCGTTTTTGAAGAGCGGATTCATCCACATTATTCTTTGGTGAAAATGTGTTTATCAACACATCGTTTTTTATACTATCAAGGATTTCGTCGAAATTCACTTTGATTATTTGCGTTACAATATCGTACATTCCCTGTTGCAACACCCGATCATTTACACTGTGAGATGTGCAGCCTACGATTCGTTTCTCTCCGCTTTCAAGAATTCGTTCTTTTTTTTGCCCGTTAAGATGAGACTGCCAGCATATCCAACTCTTATACATGCCCTTTTTTTGCTTTTTAGTCTGAGATATATAGCGTTCGCCGCAAACTCCGCAAAAGACTTTCCCGCTGCACCAATATCTGTTGCTATGCTTCAATTTTGTCTCGTCAGATATTGTATTTTCAAGCAACAAGGCCTGCACTCTATTCCACAATTCACGGTCAACAATCGCTGCCTCGCTATGATGATTTTCAATGCTGACCGATGTGCTTTCTCCACGGTTATATTTTTTTTGATGTGTTAAGTAGTTTGGCGTATAGGTCTTTCCGGTGGTAAGATCCCCGACATATTTCTCATTTCTGAGCATCCTGAGAATTGCTGTATTACTCCAAGCGTTTTTTCCTCTTTTAGTTGGAATACCTTCTCCCTCGAGTTTTTTTGCAATCTTAAAAGTACCGATGCCTGAAGCATACATATCATATATGCGCCGCACTACCTCGGCTTCAGCAGGGATAATTTCAAATCTCTGTTTTCCGTCTTGGTCGCGGACGATATTGTATCCATACATTTCTCGGCGCCCAAATACCACTCCGTTCTCCATCTGACGAAGTTGTCCCCATTTCACGCGGCGAGAAGTTTTCGCACTTTCGGCTTCAGCTTGATTTCCGTACGTGTTCATGCGATCACGGTAATCATCTGACTCTGTATTAATGTCTTCAGCCATAAAGTAGATATACACGCCTTTTTCGCGCAATTCTCCGACTATATTGAGCAAATCCTGAAGGTTGCGAGAAAATCGTGAAATCTCTTTTGTAACAATCAGTTGATACTTTCCGCGTTTTGCTTCCGAAATCATTAAATTGAATTGATCTCGCTTTTTAAGCGATGTTCCCGAAATCCCTTCGTCAGCAAAGATTGTCTTGGAATACCAATTTGGATGTCTGTCAAACTCATATGCAAAAAATCGTTTTTGAGCATCTAAACTGTTTTTTTGATCACTTTTGTCGGTAGACACGCGGCAATAAGCGCAAACTGATACCGACCGTGTTGAGTCGTTATACAACAACTCTTTTTTTGCCGGTTCATTAATTTTTACTTTAAAGTCTGGCATAATTCTTTATATTTCTCTTCCGTAATATAGTTCGCGTGATACATCGCGCGCAAAAGAGTCTCTTTAATTGCACTTTTCAAACTTTCAACATCCGTCAGATTAATCTGACTATCGTCAACAGAAGAAAAGTTTGTAATCATAGCAGTTGAATAATTAACAGGAGTATTAGCAGCTTCGACGATTGCTCCGGCAATAATTGCATCGTCGCAGCACGCCTCGTAAGCCCTTTCTTTATATTTTTTGAGAATGATTTCTGCAACTTTTGAAACAGTATTCATATATGCCCTCCTCGTTTTTCTGTCTTAAGAATAGCACAATATGAGCACCAATTCAAGAATGCAATTAACAAAACGATATACCAACGTCCGTCAGCAAACCGGAAATATCGTCATACGGCATGGCGTATCTCTGAGAGAGATATCTCAGCGAAGCGCCCAGCTCGCCGTCGGGTCCGCCGTACTGACTGATAATGATTTTTGCGGCGCGTGCGTCGCAGTTTTTGATATTAACGGGAAACTGCAATCTCTTTTCGTATCCCCACATTATTTCTTACCGCCTTTCCACGGCATGGGTGCGTCTGTCCAGCTCCAGCCGTCTGAAGTATTAACAGCGTATGAATTAACCGAGCGGCAATTCTCGGTATAGTCTGCAAGGATCGCCTCGCGCTTTTTCTGCAATTCGCAAAACTGTTCAAGCGCCTCGGTGCAGCAAGGGTGCATATCGAGATAGAGGCGAAGCTCATCAAGCGCGAAGCTGACTCTTGTCAGCTCCTCGAACAACTCGTCACAGCCACAGGGTATGCCGTGGCCGTGCTCCCGTCCGTGCTCATAATCACAGCCGCAGGAGTTATCGTCGCTGTGCTCGGATTCATGGCCGCAACCGCACGATCTGCGGTCGCAAGAGGGGGTTCTATCGCAGTCACAGGAGCTGCGGCCGCGGGTGGACGCATTGTCACAGTCGCAGGATCTGCGGGCTCTGTCGCAGTCGCAAGCATTGCGATTACGAGAGGTTGAGTAGTCGCAATCACAGCTGCGGCGATTACGTCCGAAGATGCCGCAGCTGTTGCATAAGCGGCGGCTGCGCTCGGATGCGTTGTCACAGCCGCAGGTGTTGCGGGCTCTGTCGCAGTCGCAGGTGTTGCGATTGCGAGAGGTTATATTGTCGCAGTCACAGGAGCGACGATTACGGGCGGACATGTTATCACATCCGCAAGTGTTGGATGACTCTAAATTGAATATATTTGCGCAGGCGCATTTTCTGCGGTTATACATTATCTGGTACCTCCGTTCTCACACAAGGGCAAATCAAGAGCGGAAAACAAAGTGCCGCGGCACAGTGCTTCCGCGGGCGAATAAAGACATTCATATTTCTGATTCTTTACATACGCCATGGCGAGTGATATGGGCTGACCGTCACAGAGACAGCAATCGGGCATTTCCCTTTCGCCGCAGTCGTGCACACGGCCGCATTTGCAATCATCTTCACGCTCACGGCTGACACCGCTGCGAATTTCCTGCGGGCAACGGCAATTATTCTTGTGCATAGCTATCACCGGCGTCAAAATCAACGCTTCCTTTCATTTGTTATAGGCGGTTGTCCGCCGCCTTTTTCAGCATATGCCGAAAAGAAGTTATTGCATAATCGCCAAAGCCGGCGCGGCACGGCAAAACAAAAGAAAAAACGCCGTCTATGCCGCTTTTGAAGCAGTAAGGAAAGCGTTTGTTCTCAATACGCCGAAAAAAATTAATTTCACTGACGGCAATCAGCGAACACCCCGACCGAGCGAGAGCTGTGCACCGCAAAGGGGGCTTTGCAAGACGGCAAATATCACTGTATGGGGCTTTAGGGCAAATTCAAGGGAAGATTTACCGTGTTTTTTTACATTAACGGATAATTCCCAAAAAAACGGACCTGCGGCGGTGTGCCGAAAGAATAACGCCGCGCCTGCAAGTGCATACACTGACAGTAACACCATTTACCGGGAGATTTTAATATGTTTCAATACTTTTCTGAGTTATCTCCTGTGCTTCAGGCACTTATAGCAACAACAATAACCTGGATACTGACGGCAATAGGAGCGTTGCCGGTTCTGTTTTTTGCCCGCGTCAAAAAGCAGATGCTGGACGCCCTGTCGGGCTTTGCCGCCGGTGTAATGACGGCGGCTTCTTTCTGGTCACTGCTGCTGCCCGCAACCGAACACGCAGAGGAAATCGGGATAGCGCCCGCTCCCATAATAGCCGTCGGTTTTATGTGCGGCGGTATTTTGCTGTGGGTCGGAGACAAGCTGTGGGAAAGGTTAGAGGGAAAGCGGTCGGCAGAAGCCTCGCCCGGAGCGGAAATCAGTAAAAAATCCACCTCCCGCCGGCGCTCGGCAATGCTTGTATTTGCCATAACGCTTCACAACTTTCCCGAGGGACTTGCGATAGGCGTAGCCTTCGGCGCGCTGAGCTACGGCGCGACAGACGCCGCTCTGACAGCGGCAATCATGCTGGCGGTCGGCATAGGAATTCAGAATATGCCGGAGGGTATGGCGGTCAGTCTGCCGCTTTTACGGGAGGGGATGAGCGGCAAGCGCGCCTTCTTCTTCGGTCAGCTGAGCGGACTCGCCGAACCGATAGCCGGAGTCCTCGGAGCGCTGTTGGTTATGAAGATTCGTCTGCTGCTCCCCTTTATGCTCTCACTGGCGGCAGGGGCAATGATATTTGTCGTCGCGGACGAGCTTTTGCCCGAGGCCAACCGTGAGCCGCGCGGAAAAACTGTCACGATTGCAACGCTTTTAGGCTTTGCCGTCATGATGTTTCTCGATATGGCGCTCTCCTGATCCTGCCGCCCCGCAAAAGAATAAAAACGGCCAAGTACCCTAACGGGCACCTGGCCTAAGCTGTGCGGTATACATATCTGCGGTTTGCGTTCTCACGCTCAGTAAACGAAGTCAATACTATAATCGCTCATATATAGATCATTAAGGCACAGGCGGTACGTTTCTCCATCCGTAAAAGTGAACATCGACAAGTCATATACCTCTTTCTGTGAGCCGCCCTCCAAAACCAAAACCGCAATCTCCGGGACAATAATACTGTCGCTTTCCGGCATTCTCACAAACTGACCGTCTTGCTTATGATAGACGCTGTAGGCCAAGCCGTAGCTGAATTCATGCTCTCCGAGATTTTTCCACTCGACGGTAAGGCTCGGCTGCTCGGCATACAAATTGTTTTCGACTACTGTCAGGGAGACGTTTCCTGAATCCGGTGTATGCGCGACAATGGGGGCGTTGTCGTCCGCCCAAAACAGAGCGATGAGATTTTGCGTGTATGCATCATCAATCTCATAACCATAGCTTGAAAGCGGGTTGACAACCGGGAGTATATCCACCTTTTCCCTTTCGATGCCGTAAAGCAAGAGTATGGCTCTCATTTCGCTGATGGTTGCGCCTTTTTCAAAAGCGAAGCTCATGTCCGACAGCGCCGCAGTTGCGCTGTCAACCAAATAACAGTAATAGCTATTCTCCGACATCTGCCAAATATAAACGGTCAAGCCCATCCCGCAATCAAGGTCGAAAAACTCGGGATATTTTTCACGAAGAGCGATTTCGTCTGCCGACGCGCTTTTTTCGGGTTCTATCGGCACCAATCTTTCTATCCAACGGATAAACGGATCGTCAGTCTGCACCTCAAAAGTGCCTTTTACCAAATCCTTTGCAGTTTGCGCGTAAAAGCCTCTGCACAAAATCAAGCCGCCGTCATTTTGTGTGAGAAGGTAGAAAAAGTCTTTGTTTCCGTTTTTCCACACATGATCAACACGGTATGCTTTGACGGTATTTTTGCGCACCGACTCGGCATCTTTGTATTCGGAGAAAGTAAAGTAATCGTCGAACACTTGCTTGGTCAGAGACATTTCGGTTATTTTCCCCAAAACCGTCCGAGAGCTCAGCATTTCTTCGCCGCTTTCCGCGATATTCCAATACAGTTTTCCGTCGGAAATAAAATACTGCGGTGCATTATCCTCATTTTCCGCAAAACTTAGCGACTGTGCGTCATACAAAACAGAGTCGACCTTATACTTTCCTTCCTTTATGGCAATATCGGGGCTTTCATTTGCTTCTTTCGGATTTGTCAAAAGGCAAACCGCCGTGACAGCGCAGGCAATAAGAGCGACAACTATTATCCAGAATGCCGGCTTTTTGTAGCTTAACACAGATCTTACCCTCTCTTTCACTCCGACTTCGCCGAATGCTATGGGACAAGCGGAGATAAGTTTTCTCGGAGAATTAAACTGAAGCAACGCCTCCGAATAATCGGCAACAGCGTCTTTTTCGAGATTTTTAATAACCTTTTCATCGCAGGCAAGTTCAATATCGCGGCACAGCATGATATATGCAAGCCATACCAGCGGATTGAACCAGTAAACACTCAAAAGCAAAAATCCGAACGGTTTCCAAAAGTGGTCGCCGCGCCTGATGTGCGCTTTTTCGTGTGAAATAATCAAGTCTGCCGTTTCGGGCCGCATATCAGACGGAATATAAATCTTCGGACGGATAACGCCGAGAATAAAAGGAGATTTTACAAAGTCGCAGGCGAAAATGCCTTCACTTATCTGCACCGACTCGCGAACCTGAAGCTTAATTCTCACGGCACTTACCAATGCATATATCAGCATAGCCGCAAGACCGGCCGCCCAAACTACTCCCGCAATATCCGCAACAATCTGAAGCAGACTGACGCTCTGAGCTTGTTCGGAGCCGAACGCCGAGCCGATGACGGGATTCACGATATTGTCTACAACACGAATGCCGCTTGATATAGTCGGATATGTACTGTGTTTTACAATATCGGGGCTTATAACCTCCGCGCTCGGTATGAGACTGAATATACTCTCGACGGAAAACGGAAAAACCAAACGAACCCCGACAATAGCCCAAAGAACGCCGCGAATCCATTTCGGTGCCTTTTTGAACAACAGGCGAACAAGCAAAACAGCTACAACCAAATATCCCGCCGTGATACTGATATTTAAGAGCCTGAGAAAAATGTCAGTCATAATCACTGCTCCTCCCGGTACTTACCAATCATATCCCGAATTTCCTCTGCTTCTTTCTCGGTTATTTTCTTTCCGTTCATAAAAGCCGCCAAAAAAGCCGGCAATGAGCCTCCGAACGAATCCTCGACAAACTGTTTTGACTGCTCGGAATGAAACCTCTCCCAGGATACAAGCGAGGTGACAACGCCGTTTTCGTTTTTGAAAAGCCCCTTATTGCAAAGTCTGGAAAGCACTGTATAAGTAGTGGATTTTTTCCATCCGAAAGCATCGGCGCACAGTTTGACAAGCTGAGAAGACGCTACCGGTTCATTTTCCCATATTATATCCGCAAATTTTGATTCTATTGTTCCGAGTTGAAAGTCCATAACTAATTCTCCTTTTGGTCTACTGTTGTAGTACAACGTTATTCTACAGCAGTAGACCAATTTTGTCAAGATATTTTTTCAAAGAATAAAAAGCAATCCGTTATTTCGGTTTTCAGTGACGGTGAAAAGGTGTTCTGATAAGCAAAAAAACCGACAGAATCGCATTCTGCGAAACTGTCGGGTCATTTTTATTCCGTGATAGGT
>JAQXGK010000114.1 GCA_029006345.1 Bacillota bacterium | reverse complement strand
ATCAAAATACTCATATATGCCGAAGGCGCGCAGTCTGTCGACAGTTCCGGCCGCCTGATTTGCTATTACCCCCAGCTTATACTTTTTTGAAAGCATGCTCAGCAATTCAGGCACGCCGGGGTACAGTACCTCAAGCGAGTTGTCCCAGCTTTTGGGCGCAAGCGAAAAATACTCGCACGCCAGATAATATGCTTCCTTGTTTTCGGCGGCAAGCCTGTCAACCACCCGCAGAAACTGCTGGCGGTCCGGCGCCCCGCTCTGCGCAAGCGTTTCGGCGAAGCGACGTTCGACGCACTCTGTCTCGTCTATGAGAGTCGACCCCAAATCAAAAAATATCCACTCAATTTTTCTCCGCGCAAGCAAATTTCGGCCTCCTTTTTTATCAAAAATCAGTGCTTTTTGGTGCAAAAATGGGTCAATATCTGCTGGATATTGACCCAAAACCGAACAAAATCGATACAAAACCGATGCCCGTTTATACTGACATTAACTGACATTTACTGACGCCGCCCGGCTCAACAGATAGTTTTCTCTCTTAAGCAAAGTCAGCGTTTACTTATTGCCTCGCCTATTTTTTCGCCGCATTTCACTTCTGTTTCAAGGCCGTTTTGGGTGTTTCTTACAAGCTCGTCATCAAATGTCACCCTGTCCTTTTCAACCAAAACAACAACAGTCGATCCGCCGAACTCAAAATATCCCTTTTCCCGTCCCTTTTCAAATAAAAATTCGCCGTCGTCAGCGTTTGTTATCCTGCCGACCATCAAAGCTCCTACCTCGCACATTACCGAGTCACCGAAATGAGAGGTGTGAAGCAGATTGTAGCTGCGGGAATTTTCCTTGAAGTAGTCATGTCTTTCAAGCGCTATCGGCTGAACGGTATGCAAAACTCCCGGGATTTTTACCGACGGCTCCTGTCGGCCCGAATCAAAATAATAATATCTGTGATAATGGTGCACACACAGACGAAATACAAGCGCGCTGCCGCCGACGAATTTTTCCGCAAGCTCCTTATCGCGCAGCAGGCTTTCCACGCTGTAGGGCGTGTCCTTAATGACATATGTGCTGTCCGGGGTTATCGGATAGACAGACACAAGCGCGTCGCACGGACTGACAAATGCCGCATCGCTCATGTCAAACGGTCTGTATTCGGGACGGATTTTTCTCGTAAAAAAATCGTTGAATGAAGAATACTGCTTATCCTCATATTCCTTCATATCAATGTCGTTTTTCTTTAGAAACGAGGTTATTTTTCCCACGGAAAACCGCGAATCCATATATTTCCCGACAAATTTCGATATAAACGGACGAGTGAGCAGCTTAAGAAACATTCTTCCGTAAATACTGCTGTATAGGAACAGAAGACTGCCCGATTCCGTCGGGTCGTAACGCTCGGTCTTTCTCATTATTTAAGGCAAAGCATAAGAATGAGTTCAACCACGCCGATAGCAAATAATACAGCAAGTCCGCGGGGTCCGACCTTGACTACCCTGACCTTGGCAATAAATGCAAGAGCAACAAGAATTAGCGCAACGGCATAAACAACAAGATAAATGCTCTCGCCGATAATCAGACGCAAGCCGTAAACAAAGGCAAATATGATAGCGCTGTTGGTAACCGGAAGACCGGTATAATATGTACGCTTGACGCTCTTGCCCTCCGCCTTGCGCAGTTCCTCCTGGACATTAAAGAAAGCGAGACGGGTGATGGCCGCAAGAACATAAAAGACAAGTATCGGTATGCAATACCACTTTGAGAGACCTATGGAATAGCCGATAATCGCGGGGAGCACGCCGAAGCATACCACGTCGCAGAGCGAGTCGAGCTGTATTCCGTAGCTTTCCTCAAAGTGCGTTCTCTTTCTTGTGCGCGCGATCTTGCCGTCGAACATGTCGCAGACGCCGCAGATGAGAAGACACAGTATCGCCCTTGCCGGATGTCCGGAAAGCGCGAAGGTCATGCCGGTTATCGCTGAAGCGACTCCGATAAAGGTAAGTATTATCGTATAATTATAGATGCCAATGATGCCCAAGGTCAGTCCTCCTTATATTTCCTTCTTTTTATGTTTGTGAATAACGATGTAGCCGATAAGTGAAACCACTGCGGTAAAAGCCATGCAGAAGTAGTGGGAAATGCCGCGGGTAAGCACCATGGCGCTCGAAATAACCTCCGCCGAATATATGTGATTAAAGAATTTTCTGAAAAGCATCTCGGAAATTCCCATAGCGCCGGGAGACGGCATGGAATCAACCGACATGGACAGTATAATCTGAAGCGCAAAGAAATCGACAGCCTTCGCATCGATGCTGACGCCCATGGAACGGTAAATAAAATACGGTATGGCGAACAGCGCAAGGCGCTGAATCACCGTAAAAAAGACGGTAAATAAGACCGCTTTGACATTTTTTGAAATGAAATTGGAGCTTCTGGCATACTCTTCCAGCCAATGTCTGTACTTTTCCCGAAGCTCATCGGCACGGCGGCTGATATGCAGCCTTTCAAGCAGTGAAATAATACCGCTCCCGAGGGAAAACAGCGCGGATGTGGAAAACATTGCCATAAAGCATACCGCAACCACAACGATATTTATTACAACTCCGAGGATAAACAGCCATTTGCCTAAAGCGCCGGACTTCATGGCGAAATCGGGACGGATAAACAAAGCAGCCAAGCTCAAAATAATGAGAATAGTCTTAAATACAATCGTCTGCAGCAGGAGAATGGGGCCGGATTTATATACGGGAATACCGTCCTTCGCCATAAAGTAGGCGCACAACGGCTGACCGCCGGTGGCCGACGGCGTTATCGCCGCACCGAAGAAATCCGCGCAGGAATACCTGAAATTCGCCGTAAGGGTAGTTTTGATACCCATAGCGGAAAAGCATACCTTGTAGCAAAGTCCTTGCATAAACAAAAACACAAAAACCATTGAAATGCTGAGAAAAAGAAACGGCTTGTATGCCTCGAGATACGCCCTCGCTATATCGTGCGGCTTTATCTGCCCCACGATATAATAAACGGTCAAACCGAATATCAGTACAAAAAACAGAAGGCCGGCAAGTCTTTTTTTGTCACGAAAAATGCAATCCTTTAACTTCATTAGCTCCTCACACGGCCGAAGAAAAACCGACTTCGGTTGATTTACTATTCCACATAATTATAATAGAAACTACGCTATATGTCAAATAAAATATATATCTCGCCCAAGGGGCTCAAAAATCTTTTTTTCTTCCGGTTATGCGCAAAATCAGCTTGCGCAGAATATCGGCCGGAATGACTGCAAAAGATACCGAAACCGCCGAAATCAGCTCTCTTACCGACAGCGGAGAGGTGCGGAATGCCGCGCCGCCCCAATAAATGATAAAAAGCTGCATGACAAGCACAAAGGTAATTATCACCACAAACGGCTTATTGCCCGAAACGCCCCTGAAAATATTGATTCGCGAGGTGCGGGCGTTAAAGCAGTTGAGCACGCTCTGAAAAATGAACATGGCAAAAAAAGCCGTAAGAAAGCGCACAGGCTCGCGGGAGAAGCCGAAATACTCCCTGACCGACGGCAACGCAAGAAACAGCACGCTGACTGCGACGGTAAACGCGCCGGTGAATCCTATCTGGGAATACATATATGAATTGAGTATCGGCTGGTCGCGGCGCTTGGGCGGCTCGCACATATAGCGTTCAAGGGGCGGCTCTCCTGCAAAAGCAAGTCCGCCGAGGGTGTCCATGATAATATTTATCCAAAGCATTTGCATTACCGTCACGGGAGTATCTATTCCGACGAAGGGTCCCGCCAGCGACACTCCGACCGCACACAGATTCATGGTAAGCTGAAAGACAATGAACTTTCTGATACTCTTAAAAATAGTTCTGCCGTACAAAACGGCTCGGCATATCGACCTGATATTATCGTCCAGAATGACTATATCGGCCGCCTCGCGTGCCACATCCGTTCCGCTTCCCATACCGAAGCCCACGTCGGCAATCTTCAGTGCAGGCGCGTCGTTTATACCGTCTCCGGTCATTCCCGCAACAAGTCCGCTCTTCTGCGCCAGACGGACAAGCCGGCTCTTATCGCCGGGAAGAGCGCGTGCGACAACGGCAAGCCGCGGGAGAGCCTCGGAAAGCTCCTCGTCCGTCATTGCCGCCAGCTGCTCGCCGGTAACTGCAAGCGCACAGCCGTAGCGCGGCAATATACCGCATTCGCGCGCGACGGCGCAGGCGGTCTCCTTAGCGTCGCCGGTAACCATAACCACCTGAATTCCCGCGCCCTTGAGCTCGCCCACCGAGCTTTTCGCCTCCCGTCTTACCCTGTCGCTCACCGAAACAAGGCAGACAAGCGTAAGGTCATGCAGGTCGGCGGATGAGGCGACCCTGCCCTGCTTGCGCGCAACGGCAATCACACGCGCGCCGCCGGAGGTCATCTCTCTCAAAAGCTTATTTATCGCCGATTTATCCTTCATCGGGCAAACGCCGTCTAAACCTATGTAATGCGTAGCCGCAGGCAGTATTTTTTCAGGCGAACCCTTGACAAAAGAAGTATCTGCCAGCGTTACGGAGGAAAACTTGACGGCAGAGTCAAACGGAACACGGCAGGTCTCGCGCGGCAGAGAGCCGCCGAGCGCGAGTCTGACAAGCTCGGCGGTTTTTATTTCCGTAAGGCCCGCTATCGCCCCGGTCAGCGCCTTGTCGGTAGCGTTGCCGCCGACCGCGGCGCCGTCTGTAAGCGTGCTCGAGGTATTATAAAGCGCCGAAGCGACAAAAGAAGCATATGCCTCGGACGACGCCGAAAACGATTTGAGGCTTCTGTAGCTTGTGAGATCGCCGGTAACAAACACCTCCGGCTTCATATTGCCCTCGGTTAAAGTGCCGGTCTTATCGGTGAACAGAATATTCAGGCTTCCGGCAGTCTCTATTCCGACCGGCTTGCGTACAAGCACTTTATCGCGCAGCATTTTTTTCATATTGGACGAAAGCACAACGGTAATCATCATGGGCAAGCCTTCCGGCACCGCAACGACTATGACCGTAACGGCAAGCGTAAAGGCCCTGATAAGCTCCCCGAATATAAAGTGAAAATTGAGTTTTGCCGCGATTGCCTGCGAAAGAAGCGGATTCCCGAAAAGGCCGCCGCCCACCTCGTGGATGCTGTCAAGTACGAAAGCATTGAAAAGGCTGACCAGCGCGACAAGCACCGCAGAGGTGTAGCCTATTTTGCTGATAGTGCGCGCGAGTGCCGAAAGGCGCAGCTTGAGCGGGCTTCTTCGCGTGTCCTCCTGAATCTCGAGTGCCAACGCGCCCCAAAAGGTCTCTACTCCCACCGAAACCACCCGAAAAAATCCCTCACCCGTAGAAACGACCGAGCCGCAGAACAGCATATTTTCTGCGTCAAGGCTTTTCTGCGGAGATTTATCCGAGGGTCTCTTATGCGCCTCCCTGCCTTCTCCGTTAAGCGCCGACTGGTCCACCTCGAGAATTCCCGAAAGCAAACGGCCGTCGGCGTGAATACGCTCCCCTGCCGAAACTGCCACTATATCGCCCACCACAAGCTCCTCGGCGGGAATTTCGACCAGTTTTCCGTCGCGAACCGCGCGGCAAATACTCCGGGAGCCGTTCTCGCTTAACCGTCTGAACGCCTGCTCGCTTCCCCGCTCCGACAGGGTGGAAACAAATGTGGCTATGAAAATCGCCATCATTATGCCTATTGTCTCCGACCAGTCGATGTTGCGAAAGGTAAAAGCGATATTGGCTATAAGCGCGCAAATGAGAATTTTGATTATCGGGTCGCGGAAATTTGCCGCAAGCAGTGAAAAAAAGCTCTTCTTTGCTCTTTCGGGAAGTACGTTCGCACCGTTTTTTCGGCGCGACGCTTCCGCCTCACAAGCGGTCAAGCCCTTGAATGATTGAAAATTAGACATTTTTACAAGCATTACCTCCGTTGCTTTACTTCCTAAACCAAGTATATTCCGGCAACTTTAAGCAAATGACACACTATAGATATGCGATTTGCGACATAGTCTAAAAAACGCGAAAAACATCTTGTAAAAAAACGTCTTTCGTGATACTATGTATCTAAATGGAATATAATCCACTATACGAAAGGACAAAGCAAGCCATGGCAAAATATGTCAACTTCAGAGACAAAACGATCTCCGAAGATATAAACACTATTTTCCCGAACTGGGAACCCGGCAACGAGCGCGTCGCGATCTTCAGCCCGCACGACGACGACGCTATGATCGGAGCGGGATATGTCATTGAAACCGTTCAGAAAAACGGCGGAGAGATCGTTATCCTTATCTTCTGCAACGGAGACTGCGGCTACTCCAGTCTTGACCTCAAGGACACTATAGTCGACATCCGTAAAAAGGAGACTATCGAGGCCTACAAGTACCTCGGCATAACAGAAAAGAACATAGTTTACATGAACCTCGACGATTTTTCGGCTTGGGACCGTATAGGCTACCGTCTTTCCGGCGGCGATTTCGGCTCACTTCCCGATATTTTCCGTCAGCTGAGAGGTCACGACATAACGAGAGTTCTCATTCCCAACGGCCACCGCGAGCACGTAGACCACGAGGCTGTCTACAGAATGGGCGCATATGACTCGGTTCAGGCCTGCGACCCCGTTCTGGTGGAGTGCGGCGAGCCCTGCAATATCAAGAGCTTTCTTCAGTACTCGGTATGGGCCGACTTCAGCCCCGAGGACGCGCTGGTAGACGGCGCCGCAAGCGATATCCGCGCCAACCGCGCAATCATTCTTCCCAAGGAATCGGAGGAAAACCTCTACGAGGCGCTCTTTAAGTACAAGTCGCAGTACAACGCGATTAAGAACCTTATTAAAGACCGTGCCGAGAGACTGTCAAATCTCGGCTATGTCGAGCTGTACATCAGCTTTGACGCTCGTCCCAAGCTCAACTTTGCACCCTATATCGATATAATTAACAATATATAAAGGAGAAACGAAAATGGATTTTTCATCAACAGTCAACGGTTCCCTCCTGGAGGGCTTCTATCCCAAGGGCTGGGATATGAAGAAAATCGACGAGTGCTGCTCCAACAGCCCCGAAAGCATCAGCGAGAGACAGCCCTTCTGGAACAAGGACTTTGACATCGTCCCCTGCGAAAACGTTTACGACTTCGACATGATTCTCGGTCACGAGATAGCGCTCGAAATCAAGAGCTGCAAGGACGAGGGCAGAAAGCTCGCGCTCATACTCCCCGTAGGCCCGATGGGTATGTACAAGTGGGCTGTTTACTTCCTTAAGAGCTGGAATGTATCCTGCTCGCACGTTTACGGCTTCAACATGGACGAGTGGAGCGATGCCGAGGGCAACACTCTCGAAAGCACCAACGAGGGCGCGTTCCAGTACGCTATGGAGCACGCATTCTACGGCCCGCTCGGCGAGCTGACAGTACCGGTAAGCCAGCGCAACTTTGCTACCAAGACAAATCTTCCCACCTATCCCGAGAAGATCAAGGCTCTCAAGGCCGAGGGTGCAAAGCTTGTTACCGTATTCGGTATCGGAAGAATGTGCCACATCGCCTTCTGGGAACCCCATTTTGCCGCTGAATATGCAAGCGTAGAAGAGTGGAAGAAGGCTCCCTACAGACTCGGCGCTAAGCTTCACCCCCTTACAATCGAGCAGAACGCTCTTACAAGCTTCAAGAGCCGCACAACTCTCGTTCCCTGCCGTGCCAACACAATAGGCCCCGGCATATTCCTCCAGTCCGATAAGGTTATCGGCGGCTGCGACGGCGCTTTCAACCGCGGTATGCAGTGGCAGGGTATGTCCCTTTGGATGACACTGCGCTACGGTCCCGATATGTGGGTAACCTCCTCCTTCATTCCCACACTTCCCGGCAAGATTATTTACCTGAAGGAGCTCGCAGGTCCCCTCTGCGCAGAGTGCAACTGATTCTGACACAAAAGCTTACAGCCGCATCGCATATTTGCGCGATGCGGCTTTTTTCTGAAGCCAAGCAAAAAACAAGTCCGCGAATGCGGACTTGTTTTTTTATAAATCAAATCTTTTATAAAGCTCCGGCGGTGCGTCGTTATCAATGAGAAACTCTCTGAGCTTTTGCCTGAAATACAACTCCTGAGCGCTGTCCCGGTAAGGGCGTTCCTGCTTAGGGTCGGCTTCGAGGTCGAAAAGCATTGTTCCGAAGGAGGTAGTGTCCCCCATGAAATCCGCGGTGGGTACCTTTAACACCCGACAGCCCTTTGTAAAGTCAAACGGGCCGGAAAGCTCGGCACTTTTCAGTTCATCGGGGGAGAACATACGCCGCATATGCGTCGGCATGAGCGTATATTCATAGGTCGGCTCCTCGGGATGCGCCGCAGACAGCATATATACATACCTGCCGTCGGTGATATCGAGCTGGCTGGTATGGTAGCCGAAAACCGCCGTATCACGAATCCGGGCATCGCAGGCTACGGTATCGCGCAGGGGCTTCCCGCGCATATCCTGCGGAATATTCACGCCGAAGTATTCAAGCAATGTAGGCGCGAGGTCGACAGTCTGCACTATTGATTTTCTTCTCTCCCCTGCACATTCAGGCTGACGCGGGTCGTAAATAAACAGCGGAATATGAGCTATCTCGTCATACACCGGCATGACCGTCTTGCCCCACCAGCCATGCTCGCCCAGCAGGAAGCCGTGGTCAGTATTTACAATAAGCATAGTATCGCGCCACAAGTCGTATTCGTCCATGAGGTCGAGCACCTTGCCGAGATAGCGGTCGCACTTGGTGACAAGGGCGGCATAATTGCAACGGACATGGTTGACCGTCTGCTCATCCTCCTCCGAACGGCTGTAGGGCGGCCAGTCACATTCTGCGGCGGCATCACCCGTGAAGGTGTGGGGATAGAGCGCACGGTCGGCTTCCAGCGTATAGAAAGGCTCGTGCGGGTCGAAGGTCTCAAGCTGTAAAAACCAATTATCCTCGCTGTGGTTCTTGCGTATAAACTCCGTTCCGGCGGCAAAGGTGACCGCCTGCGAGGTTTTTTCCTCGCTGTCCATATATCGGCGGTTTACGGCGTCCTGAATCACGGACGAGCAGGGCTCCGGCACAATGCGTCCCGGATTTGAAAACACCGACGAGGACTTATCGTAACGGTATCCGAGCTCTGCCTTCCAGGGGTCGCCCTCCTGTCCGCGGGATATTTCCCACGAGCTGTATCGGGTATGATAGGTTGCTCCGCCGTCCTCCCAATAGTGCTGATGGTCGCTGACCAAATGGGTATAAACGCCCGCACGCTTTAACAGCTCGGGCATAGAATCGTCAAACGGCTCGAGGGGGCCCCAGCTTCGGTGCAAAAAATTGCATCTGCCGGTGTGAAGCTCGCGGCGCGCCGGCATACACGGAAGACTGCAGACATAGCAATTATCAAATGTCACCGTTCTCTCGGCGAGACGGCGGAAATTCGGCGTCAGCGTCCAGTTACAGCCGTACGGCCCGAGCATGGCGCGGTTGAGCGAATCGTACATAACCATTATTGCTTTCATATTTCTTACCTCGTCAATTCATGTGCGCAAGCGACCTGAGTTCGTCCAAACAACAGTCAAAAAAGGCACGGTAGCTTTCGCAGAAGCGGTTTCTGCCGGTGTCCCGGTCGCGGTTTCTTCTGCAACCGCCGCGGCAAAGCCTGAAGTATCTGCAATCAAGGCAAGTCTCCGACTGCAAGGACGTTTCCGCAAAGCGAGCTTTGCGGCGCGCCCGATCCAGCGAATCCAGTCTGTCGGTATTCAGGTTTCCCAGCCGCCATCCGTCAAGAACATAAAAATCGCACGGATAAACGCTGCCGTCGGCTTCTGCAACATAATGCTCGCCGCACACTCCGTTCTGCTCGCATGATTCGGGGCGGCAGCCGTGCAAAAGCGAAAGATAATTATCAAACATGCGTATTGAGGGTGCTTTTCCCTTCAAATAATCACTTTTCCACAGCCGAAACAGCGATATAAGAAAACTGCCGTAGGCACCGGGAGACAAATACTCGCGTCGGCAGTCATCATTGTCATTGCAAAGCGGTGAAATACACGCGACATACTGCTGATACCCAAAGCCGCTCGCCCGATAAAAATCATACACCTCATCCACCGCCCGGCACAGCTCATCGGTGACGACGGTGAGGATATTATAGCGAACGCCGAATTTCTCAAGCAATTTAATAGAGCTGAGGGTGCGGTCAAAGGCTGAGCCGCCGTCATTTCTCCGGCGGTATAGGTCATTGATGTCTCGCGTACCGTCGAGAGAAACACCGACAATGAAGTCCTCGTCGTGCAAAAAACGGCACCACTCTTCATCAAGCGACTGAGCGTTCGTCTGTAGAGCGTTGATAACCCGAACGCCGCGGGAATTATACTGCTTCTCAAACATAACCGCCTTGCGAAAAAAGTCGAGCCCGCGCAATGTAGGTTCGCCACCCTGGAAGGCAAAGCTTGCCACGGTGTCGGCGCAAGGGAGCGTTCGCCGAATGACATTTTTAAGCGTTTGCTCGGACATTTCGCCGAAGTCCGCTGTTGCCCGGCACTTCATTTCATCGCGATAAAAGCAATAGGTGCAGTTCATATCGCAAGCTCCGGAAACCGGTTTAATCAGAACACTTACTGCTCCCAAAAACGTAAACCCCTCTCAATGCAGAAAGGGCTTTTCAGCCCTTTCATTCGCAGTATTTTTCGCCGATAAGCTGAAGCTCGACCTTTCCGCCCGAGCAATCGGCAACATAATCCGATACGGATTTTTCGTTTTCCGGCGCCACTTTTATGACGATATTGACAAGGTCGGTATATCCGAGCCCTACAATTTCGGCATCGCGGCGCGGCAATTCATACTTGAGCTTAGAGCCGAGAGAGTACTCGCAATCGAGCTTGAAAATGCGGTATTTACTGAAAACCGCGACTCCCGCGGCGTCAAGCGCCGCCTTCGCCGCTCTCGCGTAGGCTCTGACCAGTCCGCCCGCTCCCAGCAATATTCCGCCGAAATAGCGCGTTACCACCACAACGACTCCGCGCAGCTGCTCCCTGTTGAGCACCTCTAAAACCGGCATACCGGCTGTACCCTGCGGTTCGCCGTCGTCGCTGAAGCGCACGACATTTCCCTCTAAATTTATATACGCGTAAACATTGTGCGTTGCGTCGGAATGCTTGTCTGCCGTCTCAGATATAAAGGCAAGCGCTTCGGCTTCGGTTTCGATAGGCTTTATATACCCGATAAATTCACTCTTTTTTTCTGTAAACCGGGCGCAGGCATATTGCCTCGCTGTCCTGTAGCTGTCCATATATACTCTCCGTTTGCGGCTCAGACATCCGCAAGATCGATGTACTTATATCCGTTTTCGGCGATAAAGCGCTTTCTGGCGGCGAGGTCGTCGCCCAGGAGTGTGTTGAACATGGCGTAAGTTTTCTCCTCGTCCTCCGGCATTATCTTTACAAGCCGTCTGGTGGCGGGACACATGGTAGTCTTCCACATCATTTCCGGCTCGTTTTCGCCGAGACCCTTTGAGCGCTGAACGGTGTACTTGCTGTCGCCGAGCTTTTCGATGATTTCCGCTTTTTCCTTTTCATCGTAAGCGAAATGTATGCCGTCCTTGGCCGTTATCTCATACAGCGGAGATTCGGCGATGAACACCTTGCCCTCTCGGATAAGCGTGGGCAAAAGGCGGTAAAGCATAGTCAAAATCAGCGTGCGTATCTGGAAGCCGTCCTCGTCGGCGTCGGTACAGATAATGATTCTGCGCCATTTAAGCGCCGATATATCAAACGGAACTATTTCCTTGTTGGATTTTGATTTTATCTCTACGCCGCATCCAATGACCTTCAAGAGGTCGACTATGATATCGCTCTTGAATATGCGATCATAGCTTGCCTTGAGGCAGTTGAGCGTCTTTCCGCGTACGGGAATAATCGCCTGGAAGGTCGAATTTCTCCCCAGCACACAGCTCGACAGCGCCGAATCGCCCTCTACTATGAAAAGCTCGCGCTTTTCGGGGTCCTTACTGCGGCAATTGACGAATTTCTCGACGCGGTTTGAAATATCAAGCGAGCCGGACAGCTTCTTCTTGATATTTATTCTTGCGCTTTCCGCAGACTCGCGGCTGCGCTTATTTATCAGCACCTGAGTGGCAATACGCTCCGCATCGGCATGATTTTCGGCAAAATAAACCTCAAGCTTGTGCAAAAAGAACTCGGTCATGGCCTCTGTGATAAACGGATTTGTAATCGCCTTTTTGGTCTGGTTCAAATAGGAAGCCATGGTGGATGACGAGTTTATAACAAGAATGAGACAGTCCTCGACATCCTGAAAGGTTATCTTGGGCTCGTTCTTATTATACTTATTGTTAGTCCTCAGGTAATTGTCAATCGCTTTTGTAAACGACGACCTGACCGCCTTGTCGGGAGAACCGCCGAATTCGAGGTAGCTGGAATTATGATAATACTCTATGCGCTGATTGCGGTTGGCAAAGCAAAAGGCCGCCTGAATTCTGAGCTTGTATTCCGGAAGATCTTCTCTGTCACGTCCAACGCGCTCGCCCGAAAAGCAGACCGGGTCGGTTATGATAACTCTCCCGGATTTTTTGCCGTCCTCGGAGCCGTCCTCGTCCGAATCGTCTTCGGAAATGTCATCGCCGTCGGCCTCGGTATCCTCCATGCGGTTCATGCCCGCTATCTCGCGGACATAATCGAGAATGCCGTTTTCATACCTATACGACGCGGTGGTAATCTTTCCCTCGGCGTCTTCGAACCTGAGATTGAGCGTCAGTCCGTCATTTACGACCGCCTGCTTATGGAGCACCTCTGTAAAAAACTCAAGCGGCATATCAATAGAGGTGAAAACCTCGATATCCGGGCGCCACTTGATTACCGTTCCGGTACGCTTTTTGCCGGTATGCGGCTCTTTTTGCAGGTCGGTATGTTTTTCTCCCTTATAAAAGTCGATGTAATACTTGGTATCTCCGGAATATACCGTGACCTCCATGTATTCCGAGCTGTACTGCGTAGCGCACGCGCCGAGGCCGTTAAGGCCGAGCGAATACTCATAGTCGCCGCCCTCGGCATTGTGATACTTGCCGCCGGCATACAGCTCGCAGAACACAAGCTCCCAGTTATAGCGCTGCTCCTTTTCGTTCCAGTCGAGGGGAACTCCTCTGCCGAAATCCTCGACAATTATGCTGTGGTCACGGAAAACGGTGACATTTATAACCTTGCCGTAGCCCTCGCGGGACTCGTCAATGGAATTGGCCAGTATCTCCAAAAAGGCGTGTTCACAGCCTTCGATACCGTCGCTTCCGAGTATGGCGGCAGGGCGCTTTCTTACTCTATCCGCTCCCTTCAGGAGCTCGATACTGTTATTGTCGTACTTGGTTTTAGCCATCAGCGTTCCTCATATACAACACGGGCTGCACCGGTAAGAGTGCAGCACCGTATTAAAATCTTTGTTTAGTCAAGCTTATGGTCGGAGCCGAGAACATTCTTAATCTTATGGGCAACAAGGCTTCTGACATTGTCTCTCGAAACCGTAAGGTAGGTTCTGGGGTCAAATACTTCGGGCTTAGCTCTCATAGTCTGTCTGATACCTGCTGTGAATGCAAGGCGGATATCGCTGTCGATATTGATCTTGCAGACTGCCATGGAAGCGGCCTTGCGAAGCATATCCTCCGGAACGCCCTTTGCGTCGCCGAGGTTGCCGCCGTTCTCATTGATTATCTTTACATACTCGGGAATAACGCTTGAAGCGCCGTGCAGAACTATCGGGAAGCCGGGAAGTCTTCTGGAAACCTCCTCGAGTATATCAAAACGCAGCATAGCCTCGCCCTTGAACTTATATGCGCCGTGGCTGGTGCCGATAGCGATGGCAAGCGAATCTACGCCTGTTTTGTTGACGAATTCCTCTACCTGTGCGGGATCTGTGTAATGAGCGTTTTCTGCGGAAACGTTGACATCGTCCTCGATGCCGGCAAGCTGTCCGAGCTCGCCCTCTACGGTAACATTTCTCTCATGCGCGTACTCGCAAACCTTCTTTGTAACCGCGATGTTATCCTCGAAGCTCAAGTGAGAGCCGTCGATCATAACGGATGTGAAGCCGTCGTCGATGCACGCCTTGCAGATATCAAAATCAGCGCCGTGGTCGAGGTGGAGTGCAAGGTCGATATTCGCATCCTTGACAGCCGCATCGGCGAGAGCCTTGAGATATGCGCCCTTGGCATACTTTCTCGCGCCTGCGGAAACCTGAAGGATAACGGGTGAACGAAGCTCGCTTGCGGCCTCGGTGATGGCCTGAATTATTTCCATGTTATTGATGTTGAAAGCTCCGATTGCATAGCCGCCCTTGTAAGCGTCGGCAAGCATCTTTTTTGTGTTGACTAATGCCATTTCTTTATCCTCTTTCAAATTTAATTATTAACATTGATATTATAGACTAATTTGCCGTACCAGTCAATACTTTTTATGCGCGCAGGGGGGCATTGAACTCCTTCTCTACGCCGCGTACGACCTTCGCGATAATCGCATCGGTTTCCTGGTCGGTAAGCGTCTTTTCCCTGTCGCGGATGGTAAGAGTGAACGAAACGCTCTTCTTATCAGCGCCTATCTGCTCGCCCTCGTAGATATCAAACAGCTTGATAGCTTCAAGACGTTTGCCGGCAAGGGAGATTATCTTCTTTTCCAGCTCTCCGACTGTAAGAGCCTTGTCGCAGACAAACGACAGGTCGCGGGCAGTTGCCTGATATTTGGGAAGCGCACGGTAGGTCTTTTCGGTATTCTTGACCTCAAACAGCTCGTCAACGTCGATTACCGCAAGGTAAGCCTTGACTGACAGGTCGTAATTTTTGAGCACATCGGGATGTACCTCGCCGAACACCATGTAACGCTTTTTGTCGTGATAGAGAGCCGCGCAACGGCCGGGATGGAACACCGGCGCCCTATGCGCCTCGATTTCGTAATTGGGCTGTGCCTTTCCGGATCTGCCGAATACAATTTCCGCAAGGTTTTCACACATGCCCTTGATGGTATAGAAATCGCCCTTTTCGTAAAAGCCGATGACCAGACGCTGCTTTTCGTCCGGCTGTTTGTCAGCCGACTCGTGGGGAATGAACACGCGCGCCATCTCATAAAAAGCGACTGAGGGGTTGCGGTAGCTTCTGTTATGCGACAGAACCTCCAGCATTGAGCCGGCAGCGGTAGTTCTCATGACGCCGGTGTCCTCACCGAGCGGATTTGATATAACCACCGAGCGGCGCATTTCGCTGTCGGCAGGCAGGCACATGAGGTCGTATGTCTTGGGACTTATGAAAGAATATGTCATTATTTCCTGCAGACCCATGGCAACGCAGCTGTCATGAAGCATATTTATGAACTTCTGTTTCTCATTATATCCGCCGGAAAGGCTCATTCCGGTGGGCTTAATCGAGTTGTATCCGTGCATGCGCGCAACCTCTTCCGCAACATCTGCAAAGCAGGAAATATCCGTGCGGAAGCTGGGAGCATACACATAGCCGTCTTTTATAGTGAAGTGCAAACGCTCGAGAATCTCACGCTGTTCTGCTTCGGGCACATCTATACCTATGAAGGAATTGATGCGCTCCGGCTCGAATCTGACCTTCTTTTGCTCGGGCTTATCTGAATACACATCCACGGCGCCGGGTACTACCTCGCCGCAGCCGAGCAATTCCACTAGCTCGCAGGCGCGGTTGACTGCGTCCATGGCATTTTCGGGGTCCAGTCCCTTTTCAAACAGTCCCGAGCTTTCGGTTCTCATTCCGAGAGCCTTGGCGGTAAGGCGCACGCTGGTGCCGGAGAAGCAAGCCGACTCGAAAATAACCTCTGTTGTGGCATCGTTTATTTCGCTGTTCAAGCCGCCCATTACGCCGGCAACGCAGCAAGGCTTGACGCTGTCGCATATCATGAGCATCGACTCGTCGATATTTCTCTCCACGCCGTCGAGCGTTGTAATCTTCTCGCCGTCCTTTGCGCGTCGAACGATAATCTGTCCGCCCTCAAGGTAGCTGCGGTCAAATGCGTGCATGGGCTGACCGTATTCGCACATTACATAGTTTGTAATATCGACGATATTGCTTATCGGCCGGATGCCCATAGCTCTCAGACGGCGTCTGAACCACATGGGACTGGTGCCTATCCTGACATTCCTGACGGCGCGTGCGATATAGCGTCGGCAAAGGTCGGGAGCCTCCACCGAAACCTTGATATAATCATCTACCTCTCCGCCGACGGTTGTTGCGGGGGGAGTGTTGATTTTCACCGGCACCTTATAGGTTGCGGCCGCCTCCCGAGCAAGACCGATGACAGAGAAGCAATCCTGACGGTTGGAGGTTATCTCAAAATCAACGACTGTATCTTCAAGCATCAGCACCTTTTTGATATCGTCGCCCGGCTTGCAGTCCTCGTGGAGAATGAGTATTCCGTCCTCTATCGCGTCGGGCATATCGTGAAGCGTCAGGCCGAGCTCGGATATCGAGCAGAGCATACCCTCACTGAGCTCGCCGCGAAGCTTGCCGCTCTTGATAACAACGCCGCCGGGAAGATGCGCGCCGTCAAGGCAAACCGGAACAAGGTCGCCTGCGCTGACATTGCGGGCGCCTGTTACTATCTGACGGGAGCCGTATTGGCCGACGTCGATTTGGCAAACAACCAGTTTGTCGGCATTCGGGTGCTTTTCAACAGACAAAATCTTTCCGACGACCACATTGTCGATATCGCTCGCCAGCACATCAAAGCTCTCTACCTTGGAGCCGGAATCGGTCAGTTTGTCGCAAAATTCCTGAGCGTCCTTTATTACGCCCGTATCCATATAATCATTAAGCCAATTAAGCGATAATTTCATCTTTCATCCGCTCCCTTCTCAATTAAACTGACTCAAGAATCTCAAATCGTTTTCATACAGGTAGCGCATATCGTCTATGCCGTAGCGGCACATTACGATACGCTCGATACCGAAGCCGAAGGCATAACCCGTATAGACGTCGGGGTCGATATTACAGTTTGTGAGCACATTGGGATGAACCATTCCACATCCGAGTATCTCTATCCAGCCCTCGCCCTTGCAGAGACGGCATCCCTTTCCGCCGCAGGCGAAGCAGGACACATCGACCTCGGCGCTCGGCTCGGTGAACGGGAAATGGTGCGGTCTGAAGCGCGTCCTAGTATTTTCACCGAACATCTTTTTGGCAAACATATCAAGCGTCCCCTTGAGATCGCCCATAGTTACGCCCTTATCGACATACAAGCCCTCGAACTGATGAAACATGGGAGAGTGGGTGGCGTCCACAGCGTCGGAACGGTACACTCTGCCGGGGGAAATAATTCTGATAGGAGGCTTGCGCGACTCCATAACGCGCGCCTGTACCGGGGAGGTCTGAGTGCGCAGGAGGATATTCTTTGTGATATAGAAGGTATCCTGAACGTCGCGTGCGGGGTGATTTTCGGGAGTATTGAGAGCTTCAAAATTATAGTAGTCGGTCTCGATTTCGGGGCCGTCGACTACATCAAAGCCCATTCCGATGAATATTTCCTCAAGCTCCCTGCGGACAAGCGATATCGGATGTCTGCCGCCGCGCAGCTGTGCGTTTGAGGGAACGGTAACATCAAGCTTTTCTCTCTCAAGCTTCATTTCCTGTGCCTTTGCGTCAAAAGCCTGCTTCTTTTCGGCGAGCGCTGCCTCGATATCCGCGCGCACTACATTCGCAAGCTGACCGATAACCGGTCTTTCCTCTGCCGAAAGGCTGCCCATAGAGCGCAAAACTCCCGTGAGCTCACCCTTCTTGCCGAGATACTTTACTCTCAGCTCCTCGAGCTTTTCGGAGGTGGAAATCTCAGAAAGCTCTTTTTCAAGCGCAGTTTTAATGCTTTGCAGTTTTTCTTTCATAACATGCCCTTTCCTAATCCGCCCGTGACGGATTCAAATATTTACAAAATAAAAAACCCCGTGCTTATACAGCACGGGGCGAAAATCGCGGTACCACCCGTTTTTATTACTCAAGGAAAGCTCACACTTCCCCGCCCTGTAACGGAGGCTCTCCGTGAACGGCTACTCGAATTTCTTTAACCGCTCCCGCTCCAAAGTGAAAGGTCAACCGGATGCCTGACGGCTCATCTCACCACCGAGCCTCTCTTTTGACAGACAAGTTTCCGGAAACCGTCTTTATCACAGCGTTTTATATAACAGAATTATTCTACAGATTTTTTCTCGATTTGTCAAGCACAATCAATACGCAAGCGCGGCAAACTGCTCAAGCGTCCTATTCATGGCCTTTTCCGCGGAGGTCAGCTTAGCCTCGTAGCTTGACGAGAAGGTATTTGTGCCCGACTTGCCTACCTCGCCGAGAATAGAACCGTAGCCGCCCCAATCAAAAATGTATCCGAGGTCGAAATGTCTGGTCGCGAATATAATGTCAAGCATTTCGCTTGAATCCTCATCGCGCGTTATGACACCGTTGAGAGTGGCGTCATAATAGCCCTTTATAAGCGTGTAACGCGAAGTCGAGACAAAGGCCTCCAGAATAGTCGCGGTTCTGTCAACATCCTGTACTGTCTGAAGTATTCCGACTCCCGTTCCGGTGCCGGTGGCAACTCCGCAGGAATAATTCTCCTGATCGGCATTCAGCTTAGGCATGGGAACTATGCCGAAATCGGAGTCCATTGTCCTCCAGCGCTCAACCGTATTGAGGTCGGTGGTTCTGAAAAGCGCCTGGCCATTTGCGAACATTTCCGCGACAAAATCCCATTTCGTGGTTTCTTCCATGTCGATATCCTCAACCTTGAGAACGGAATCCTTATTAAACATTACATCAAGAGCGCGCGAAATCGCACTAGAAGCCTCGGCACTGCCCATGGTAAATGCAGGATTGTCGGACTCATCCTTTGCGGCGATATATCCGCCGAAGCCCGAGTAAAAGCCGTATGTGCTGTTATACTCCGTAATTGCGCCCCAGCGGTCCTTGGTATCGAGCGTACCGTTGCCGTCCAGATCCTTTGTCGCAATCTTAGCATATGAAAGATACTCGTCTATCGTCCATGTGCCGTCCTTTACCATCTGATAAGGGTACTCCAAGCTGAGCTCGGTCATTAAATCCTTATTAAACATGGTCGCCCATGTGGTCTGCTTATCAATAATGTCGCCGTCGCAGGCACAGAAGTAGAGCTTATTATTGAGGGTAAGGTCGCGGACTGCGCCCTGATCCCACCAGGGCTTATCGAGATGAATGGCATCGAGGCTTTTAAGATCGATAAGACAGCCGTCGCGCGCATATGTGGCAAGCTGCTTAATGGGTGCGAAGGTTATGTCATAGGTATCGAGTCCGGCGAGACAAACGCGCTCAACCTCCTCGAGCATATCCCACTGGTCTCCATTGCCGCTGGAGGTATTGACGGTATCTATACCTATATCTATTATTTTGATATTGAGCTTTTTCTCAAGATATTTATTTCTCTCGTAAACCGCATCGTTTATCGGCACTCCGGTAGTCTCGCTCGCAACGACATTTCGCGCGGTATAGGTCTGATACACCGTAGTCGCCGGCATTGTCAGCGCACGGAACTCATATCCGCCGTAATCCTTATCGGGAATAAGCGACTTCGCATATTCGTACGAGTCCTCGCTGTCGGCGGTTTCAACTGTTGCCGTCGGGTTTGCCGAGGTCGTTTTTTCAACGGTTTCGGCAGGCTGTTTGCCACAGGACGTCAGCGCAAGCAAAAGCGAGATAACAACAGTAAGCGAAAGTGCGGAATACAATCGTTTTTTCATGTGTAAATTAAGCCTCCTATAGCTATTTGACGCAACAATACCTAACGGAATAATGATACAACTTTTTCTGTAAAAAAGCAACAATAAAAAGGGCGGCACGGAAAATCCGTGCCGCCGGTAGCTATCATACGGGATATCAGTATGCAAGAGCCTGGAACTTCTTAACGGTATCGTCAAGAGCCTTCTGTGCAACAGTGCTTACAGAGTCGTATTTAGATACGAAGGTGTTGCTCTTGTCTGCTGCGACATCTCGGAGAATGTAACCGAGTCCGCCCCAGTCGAAGCAGTAGCCGAGGTCGAAGTGTCTGGTCGAGAAGATGATATCAAGCATTTCGCTGGATTCATCGTCACGGGTAATAATACCCTGAAGGTTAGCATCATAGTAACCCTTGAGAAGTGTGTAACGGGATGTCGATACAAACGCTTCAAGGATGGTGCCGACCTTGGAGACATCCTGAACAGTAACGGGGATCGCAACTGCAGTACCTACCGCAGTAGCGGAACCGCAGGTGTAGCTCTCCTGATTCTCGTCGAGCTTGGGCATGGGAAGAATACCGAAGTCTGCTTCCATGTTTCTGAGACGCTCAACAGTGTTGATATCAGTTGTTCTGAAGAGAACCTGGTCGTTGCTGAACATATAGCTTGCATACAGCCAGTTGGACATAGTGCTGTCGGGGCTTTCGAAGTCCTCAACCTTAAGTGCTATCTCATCGTCGAGAACTATCTCAAGAGCCTTGTTTACAGCCGAAAGAGCGTGAGCATCGGTCATCGAGAATTCGGGGATGTCATCGCTGTTCTTCTTTGTTATATATCCGTTGAAGCCGAAGTAGAAGCCGGGGGTGGAGTTGTTCTCGGTAAGAACACCCCAAAGGTCGTTCTCATCGTACTCACCGTCACCGTTCAAGTCGCTCTTGACCTGACGGGCATACTCTATGTACTTGTCTGCGGTCCACTCGCCGTCTCTGACAAGCTGATAGGGATAATCGAGCGAATTGTCAACGCAAAGCTTCTTGTTGAACATAGTTCCCCATGTAGTCTGTTTGTCAAGGATATCGCCGTCGCTTGCACAGAAGTAGAGTTTGCCGCCGATGGTAAGATCGCGCACAGCGCCCTGATCCCACCACGGACCCTCAAGATTAAGCTCTTCTACACTCTTAAGGTCGATGAAGTAGCCTGCCGCCGAAAGGTCAGCGAGATGGCGCATGGGTGCGAACACGATGTCATAGCGGTCGTCGCCGGAGGTAACAGCTGCCTGAATCTCGTCCTTGATGGAGTAATCATCAAAGCTGTCAATGCCCCTGATCTTGATATTAAGCTTGCTTTCAAGATACTGGTTTCTCGCAAAAACCTCATCGTTAACCGGGATGGAAAGATTCTCTGTTGCGATAACGTTACGTGACTTGTAGGAGTCGTAAGTGCTGCTGGAGTTCATGCAAAGTATTCTGAACTCATAGCCCTCATAATTTACGTCCGGAATAAGCGACTTTGCGTATTCGTAGTTGTCGCCCTCTTCGACAGTGCCGAGGTTCTCGTTCAAGGTGTCGTTATTGTTCCCGTCATCATCATCCGAGCAGGCTGCAAGAGCAAACACCATGCAAAGCACCAGAGCGAGAGAAAGCACTCTGAGAGTAATTTTCTTCATGTTGTTTTTCCTTTCAAATTAATAAAAATAGTGCATTACACCTATTTAACAGAACTCATTATAGCATAACAAACGGGCTTCGTCTATATTTTTTCGAAAAAAAATATATGCCGTGTTTTGTATAATATAACAAAGAAACGGGGGACAGCTGTTATACTGCTCCCCGTTTTTTGCATTCTATCAGTGATTTTCGCCATCGCTATGATCGGAATCCGGCTGTCCGGTGGCCTCGCGGGCGAGCTTTTCGGCAAGCTCCCTTTCGCGCTGCTCATCCTCGAGACGCTTCTTCTCGTTCTCGGCCTTTGCGCTGTCCAGCACATCCTGACGGAGCTTCTCGACCTCCTCGCGGGTGCAGTCCTGAGTCATAGCCTTTTCGAACTGTGCCTCGCTCATGGTCTCGTTATGAATAAGGAAATCGCTGACAAAATCAAGCTTATCCTTATGCTCGATGAGAATCTGTTCAGCCTTGTCGAAGCAGTCGGATATAATCTTGTGAAGCTCGTCGTCTATTTCGGCGGCGACCTTCTCCGAATAGTTCTTGACATTGGAGAAATCTCTGCCCAAGAACACCTCGTCTCCGTCATGCTCCGAGCCGTAAACGATAGGTCCGAGCAGATCGCTCATACCGTACTTGGTGACCATATTACGGGCAATATTGGTGGCGCGCTGTATATCGTTGGACGCGCCGGTAGAAACATCTCCCATAATCAGCTTTTCGGCGACACGGCCGCCCAAAAGCGAGATAATGTTCTCCTCCATTTCAAGCTTGGATACATACGATTTATCCTCCTTGGGTGCATACAGCGTATAACCGCCGGTAAGCGCCGTCGGAATAATCGAAATCTGCTTGACAGGGTCGATGAGCTTACAGTAGTAACGGGTGATGGCGTGGCCGGCCTCGTGGTATGCGGTAAGCTTAGTCTCGTGCTGGTTCCGCGACTTGGACTTCTTGGCCGTGCCGACCATTATCTTGATAGACGCTTCCTCTATATCGTCGCTGCCGATGAGGGTTTTATTCTTGCGCGCCGCAAGAAGAGCGGCTTCGTTAAGGAGGTTTGCAAGATCCGCGCCGGTAAATCCGACTGTAGTGCGAGCCACCTCGTGAAGATCAACATCCTTACTGAACGGCTTATCCTTGGAATGAACCTTAAGGATATCCTCTCTGCCCCGGAGATCGGGATAATGCACCGTCACCTGACGGTCGAATCTGCCCGGTCTGAGAAGCGCGGGGTCGAGTATATCGGGACGGTTTGTAGCCGCCATTACGATAACTCCGTCGTTATTCCCGAAGCCGTCCATTTCAACCAACAGCTGGTTGAGCGTCTGCTCTCTCTCATCGTGCCCGCCGCCGAGACCTGCGCCTCTGTGACGGCCGACGGCATCAATTTCATCGATAAACACAATAGCCGGAGCATTTTTCTTGGCGGTCTCGAACAGATCGCGTACGCGCGAAGCGCCGACGCCGACATACATCTCTACAAAATCCGAACCGGAGATGGAATAAAACGGCACGTTAGCCTCGCCGGCTACCGCCTTTGCAAGCAGCGTCTTACCGGTGCCGGGAGGGCCCACAAGCAATACGCCGCGCGGTATTCTCGCGCCGAGCTTCTGAAACTTTCCGGGATCGCGCAGGAAGCCGACGACCTCCTCAAGCTCCTCCTTTTCCTCGTCCGCGCCGGCAACATCGGTAAAGAATACCTTCTTCTTTTCATCGCTGCCGAGCTTGGTGCGGGCCTTACCGAAGGCATTTATCTTGCCGCCTTTGCCGCCGACCTGATTCATTACATACATCCAAAGGAAGATGAATACGACAATGACAATGACATACGGCAAAAAGCTGACCCACCAGGGAATATCGTACGGCTCCTCTATGTCGTAGCTCTTGATGATACCCTTTTCATACTGCTGTTCGATTTTATCTCCGACCTGATTCATAAACAGGTCGAGATCCCGCAGTGTAAACGAGTATGTCTTCGAGTCCTGAGTAATAATCTCTATGTTGTTATTCGAGTCTATCGAAAACTCTTTTACCTGCTCCTTATTAAACAGGTTGATAATATCGCTGTATACTGTCTTGTCAGTGCTCATTCCGTCGAACAGGAATGTAGTGACCATCAGTATGCAGAGAACCAGCACAACATAAAAAACAATTATCTTTATGTTTTTCTTCAAATGCAACCATCTCCTTTTTACCGGGATTTATAGCAAAAGCGCGCAAACAAATCGCTTTACACTCAATATCATATAATCCGGGCCGTCAGACCCTTCTATAGCTCGCCGTATCGGTTGAAAAAACAAAATCAAATGGCATCAAGCACCGAGGTTTATTCGTACACTTCGGGCTTGAGAACTCCGACATACGGCAGATTTCTGTATTTCTCGGCGAAATCGAGTCCGTAGCCTACGACAAATTCATCGGGTATTATTATTCCCTCAAAATCAACCTTTATGTCCGCTTTACGGCGATCGGGCTTATCGAGGAGAGTACACAGACGGACGCTCGCCGCACCCTTGTGCTTCAAATACTCCATGACCTTTGCAAGGGTGTTGCCGCTGTCCAGTATATCCTCAACAACCAGAACGTCCGCATCCTCGAGAATCTCGTCTTCTATGGCGAGCTTGATTTCAATGACTCCCGTACTCTTGGTTCCGTGGCCGTACGAGCTGACCTTCATGAACTCAAGCTGAAGCGGCAGGCCGATCTGTCGGATAAGGTCGGACATAAACACTACCGAGCCCTTGAGTATTCCGACCACCAAAAGCTTCTTTTTAACGGGGTGCGAGAGATAATAATCGGTAATCTCCCTGCCCATTTCGGCAACCTTTGCCTTCAGGGTCTCCTCGTCCGCCAGCACCCACGCGATGTCCTTTTCCATTTCTGCGAATGACGCTTTATTGTCAATCATAAAAATTCTCCTAAAAAAGATTTTCTGCAGGAGACGAAACAATAGATATCTCCATACAATCTGTTTTTCCGTTTATTCTGACGCGGTCTGCAACACATATGCCGCAGACGGCGACAATGCCGGAAGAGTCGCATACTACAGGGAAAAACCGGCGTTCTGCAGACGGAATCTTCCGCTCTGAGAAAAGCTTTTTCAGGCTCTTTGTCATACCCGAAACGACAATTTTATCGCCCGGACGACGATTTCTGACATATAAATCACCGTCGCTTACCGCCTGATTAAAGCATATCTTCCTGTTTTTTGTGTGAATAATCACAAAATCTTCACTGTTTTTCACCGTACGTACACACAATTTCGTGTCGATTTCCGGCAAAAACAGCTCGCCGTCGGTCAGTTTTCGGCTATACTCCGGCTCTGCACAAACAACGTCCTTTGATTGTACAACCTTGACTTGCTTTCCGTCAAGTATTATTTGCGTTTTGCCGGAAAGCTCTATAACTCCTGTGCCGGACTCGGAAAGCAGAACCTTTCTGACGGCAGAAAGCCTCTCATAAGTCATAAGACTGCGGTCGGGCGAAAGTCTGCACAGAATCTCATACAAAACTCCGGTATATGCGCGGTCGGCGGCAAGAGCTCTCAGGGGAGGCTCAGGGGAAATCCGCCGGTCAAAATCGGCTCCGCAGCCGATGGCCTTTTCATGGGCGATGCGCTCTATAAGCTCGGTATCCGAGCGTGCAAGCTCAGAAAGGCGCAAAACCGAGAAGTCAAACGAAGGATTCTTTTCCTTGAACACCGGAACGACATTATGGCGGATAACATTTCGCGTATAATCATCCGTCAGGTTTGATTTATCGGTGACAAAATCCTGCCCCAATGCCGAAAGGTAATTCAAGACCTCCTCGCCGGAAACGCCGATGAGCGGTCTGACAAAGCAATCTCTTTTCGCAGGTATGCCGCAAATGCCGCGCAGGCCGCTTCCGCGCATTAAATTCAAAAGCACGGTTTCGGTATTATCGCTGGCAGTATGTGCGGTAGCCGTCTTATTGCAGCCGAGCTTATCCATGGCGCGCAAAAATAAATCGTAGCGCGCGCCCCTGGCCGCAAGCTCTATGCTCTCTCCCCTTTGGGCGGACAGAGCGGCTATATCGCGCTTTTCGCAGACAAGCTTTACCGAATGCTTCGCGCAAAGCTCTCTGACAAAGCTCTCGTCAGAATCGGAATCCTCGCCGCGCAGGGAATGATTGAGATGAACGGCGCAAACCGAAATGCCGGTGATCCCCGCAGTGCGGAGAAGAAACATCAAAAGCGCGACCGAATCCTTGCCGCCGGACAGCGCGCAAAGCACGCGGTCGCCGCGGGATAACAGCCCGAGAGAGCGGACTGTCTTTAACGCCTTTTCCTCAAAGGCGGCTGCATCAGAAGCCCTCGGAATGTCTTTCGTCAATTTCTGTAAACCTCGTATACGGCGCTTCCCAACCGAAGGTAACCGTGCCGGTGCTTCCGTGACGGTTCTTGGCTATAATGCACTTTACGGTATTGGCGGCGCCGCTGTCGTTTTCTTCCTTACCTGTATTATAATAATCGTCCCGATATAGAAACATTACAAAATACGCGTCCAGCTCGATGGAGCCGGACTCACGCAAATCGGACAGCTGAGGCGTCTTATCGGTACGCGACTCCGGCCCTCGCGAAAGCTGAGCGCAGCAGATAAGCGGTACCTGCAAGTCCTTTGCCATGATTTTCAGACCTCTCGAAATCTCGCCGACCTGAGCCACGCGGTTGTCGCTCTTGAGCTCCGACTGCATGAGCTGAAGGTAATCCACGACGACAAGCCCGAGATTCTTAATTCTGCGAAGCTTGGCCTTCATCTGAGAGACGCTGATGCCGCTGGTATCGTCTATGTAAATATCCGTATTTGAAAGAGCGACAGACGCCTTTGCCAGATTGTCGTAATCCTCGTCGCCCAAATCGCCGGAACGAAGCTTGTAGCTGTCTATTCTGCCCTCGCTGGACAGCATACGGTTGACTATCTGCACCTTTGACATTTCAAGCGAGAAAACAGCGACGGCTTTCTTCTGATTGCGCGCGACACGCGCCGCAATATTCATGGCGAACGAGGTTTTACCCATACCCGGACGGGCACCGATAAGCACAAGGTCGCCTGCTCCGAGACCGACAAGATACCTGTCGAGGGGTCCGAAATAGGTCGGCGTGCCGAGCATGGCCTCCTTATTATTCTTGAGCTGATTGAGCTGATTGTAGCACTCGACGATAATATCCTTTATATGGGAAAAATCCTGAGCCACAAAGCCCTGTGCAAGCGCAAAAATCTTCTGCTCTGCGGCGTCGAGAATAGCCTGCGTGTCCTCGCCCTGCTGCTCGTACGCGCTGCGGTTGATTTCCTCGGAAGCGCTGATAAGCCGGCGCAGCAGCGCTTTATCGCGCACAATTACCGCATAGTCCCGCAGATTGGAAATGGCGGGAACGCTGTCGGCAAGCTGCTTAAAATACAGTGCGCCGCTCTGCTCGCTGTATATACCCTTCTCGACAAGGCTGTTGAGCACCGTGACCGGGTCGATGGTACGGCTTTCAAAAAACAGGTCTCTGACAGCCGCGAAAATATCCCTGTGGCGTTCCACATAAAAATCCTCGGCGGTTATCAGACCGGTAATTTCGTTATACTTTTCGCTGTCAAGCAGGATAGAGCCGAGCACTGCCTGCTCCGCCTCCATTGAATACGGCAGCTGTCTGCCGAGTACGGAATTATCCATATTCTATCTATATTCCTTTCATCCGCAGAAAGGTACTACTGCGGGATTACATCGACCGTAAGACGCGCTACGACCTGGGGATAAAGGCGAACATCGAAGGTATATGTACCGTAATTCTTTATGGCTTCGTTTACAACTATCTTGCGCTTGTCGACATCGATGGAAAACTGCTTTTTAAGCTGTTCTGCGATGTGCGCATTTGTGACCGCCCCGTAAAGACGGCTGTCGGCGCCCGCTCCCGCCGGAATCGTAACGCGTGCGGCATTTATCTTTTCGGCAAGAGCCTTCGCCGCGGCAAGCTCCTGCTCCTTCCTGAACCTTTCGGACTCGTCCTTGGCGCGCGCCTCGCTCTGAGCCTTGGCGTCAGCTACCACCGCAAGTCCCCTGGGAAACAGAAAATTTCTCGCGTAGCCGTCCGAGGTGTTTACTATATCGCCTTTTTTACCGAGGCTTTTTACATCTGCTTTCAAAAATACTTTCATGGTTTTTCCTTTCCGTTATCGCTTTTACAGCGTTTACAAAGAGATTTTCCGAACGAAAAAGTCAGTCTTCGTTCAGGTAACTGTCTATCGCTTCCTTGAGAGATTTCAGCGCCGCCGTCATGGACATTCGCAGCTGTGCGCCCGCAGAGTCGAAGTGGCCTCCGCCGCCCATATTTTCAAGAATAAGCTGAACATTTACCGTTCCGGTAGAGCGCGCCGAAACGTGTACCGTATTATCTATGGTACACAGCGTGAACGAAGCCAGCACTCCCTCTACGCTCAGCAGCCGCTCCGCCGCCTTTGACGCGGCTATCTTATCGCCCGGCTCCGCCTGTCCGTCATATGTGGAAATAGCGATAATATCACGGTAAATAACAATATTGGTTTCAAACTTGACCTCGCGCATAAACTCCGACAGGTCTGTCTTGAACAGCATTTGTGCTTCTCCGGGGCTGGCGCCCTCGCCCCTGAGATAAAGCGCCGCCGAGAAGGTGCGTACCCCGGTATTTCTCGTAAATTGCTTGGTATCGAGGATGATTCCCGAGAAGAGAAGCTCCGCCTCCTCCTTGAGAAGTCCGCCCGGCTCTATGACCTGCTCGAGAATTTCGGTGACAAGCTCGCTGGCCGACGACGCCGACGGCTCTATGTACGCAAGCTTGGGCTCTATCGGAAAGTCGCCCGATTTGCGGTGATGGTCGATTATCACGACATTCTCGCAATTCTCATACAGCTCGGGAGACTCAAAGTGAACATAATTATTGACATCCATGACGACGAGGACGGTTCCGGTGGATATCATATCCTGAGCGGTCGAGGAATCCACAAACACATTCTTATAATCGGGAATGCCGCGCAGCTTCTGAAAAATGCCCTTTAAGTTGACATCGTGAATATTCACGACGATATTTACCTTATCGGAGTAGCGCATTGCAAGCCGCGCAACACCTACGCAGGAGCCTATAGAGTCGTGGTCGGCATACTTGTGTCCCATAATGAGAACATTATCGGCCTTTTTGAACATATTTGTAAGCTCTCCCGCTATGATGCGCGAGCGAATCTTGGTCCGCTTCTGGACGGTCTTGGTTCTGCCGCCGTAAAACTCGGTATTTGTCCTGCCCTTGACCACCGCCTGATCGCCGCCCCGCTGAAGCGCAAGATTGAGCGCCTGATCCGCCGAGCGCTCCTTTTCGGCAAGCGTACCGTCTATGCAGGCAGTACCGATGGACACTGTAAGCGGGATATCTACCGAATCTCCGGAAAGAGCGCGGATGCGGTCGAGAATATCGTACTTTTCGGCGGTTATATCGCTGTGACAGTGCTCCTCGAGCAGCACGATATAACGCTCGCGGTCTATCTCACGCAGTATGCCGTTCATTTTCTCGACCCAATCTTCCAAAAGCTCCGAAATTTTGACCTCTATCGCACGGTATTTTTCCTGCTTTGAGCCGGTCACCTCGGAGTAATTGTCTATTGCTATATACATTACAATGGGATTTGCCGCCGCAAACGAGGACTTCAGGCTGTCTATCTCGCTTCTGTCGGTAAACTGCACAAGGTGCATAGAGTCCGACTGCGTACCGTCAAAGCCGTAGGAATCGAGTCGGAAAACGCCGCCGCCCAAACGCACCTCCGGCGCCCGGTCGTTTGTCTCTCCCGACAGAATGCCCCGGCAGAGCTCGGCGGGAAGATAATCCGACAGTTTCTGTCCGTCGGAATCGTTATTATCGGCTATACGCTCGGTAAAGGCGGAGTTGTTCCAGGCTATCGCTCCGTCCTGAGTCACAATGGCAATGGGATTTGACGAGCGCATAAACAAATCGCTCGAAATGCTGTCCCACACGCCGTTGGCATTCAGGCCTTTTCCGCGGCGGCGCGCAAAAAAGCAAATATAAACCGCAAGCACGGCAAATTCGAATATTATCGCCGCTATGCCGACAAGACAGAGCCGCGCGCTCACTGTAAAGCTGTATGCGGTAAACATAAGCTGAACGATAAGCACGAGCGAGACTATGGCGGTCATGGTTTTATCTATTTTTCTCATTTATACATCTTCCTCTTATACTTTCTTGGCTCAAAAAGACTTCAGGAATGCTTTTTCACGCTTTTTATAAAGCTTGCGACCGTCCCGGCAAGGCCGGATATGCACAAAAGATACCAGAATAAATTTGTAAAGAACAACAGCCCGATTACCATGACGCCACCTAAGGTTCCGCTTCTGCCCATTCTCGATTTTGCAAAGGAGAGAACGGTTGAGAAGCCGACGATGCCGAACAGCACCTGGAGCACGGCATTGATATTCGTAACAGTGATAAAAAACGGATGAAAGACATTGTCCCCTGCGAAAAGCCCGACAATGTAGGTGAGCACAAACACACAGGCCGTGACAAACGACGCTTTCGGAAGCCACCCGTCGCGGTAAAGCAGGTCGAGAATTCCGTTTTTACTCAGTACAATCCTGACTATAAAGCTCTGAAGGTAGGCGGCGGCAAAGCACAGCGCTATAATCATTCCCGGAAGCGAAACCACGGCGCTCTTGAGTATATTATTAAACAACTGCTCGTTAATAACGAGACCGCTTTCGGCATATGCCGAGTTCATCTCTCCGAATGATGCGGACAGGCTCTCTATGATATCGTCTATCACCTGACGCAAAAGCGTAAGCGAAAATCCGCCCTTATTGAGTATGACCAGAACGACGATGACCAAAACAAAGCCGATAAGATATCCGGCAGACGCAACCGCCGCAGTTACCGTTCTGTCGCGTCTCTTGATAAGCATTATATACATTGCCACAGCCGGAAGCACAAACATGACCGGCAGAATAAGCACAAACGGCGAAAAAGAGATAACGCCGGCCGCAACAAAGCCGAGCAGCACCCCCGCAAAGGGTATAGGCGACGGGCGGCGCATAAGCTCGCAGGTAATAACCGCGCAGCAAAATGCGGCAAGAACTACGGATAAAAACGAAGCTGTTATACCGCTGTACAGCGCCGCGGCAAAGGTGACCGCCTGCAGCGCCAGCATCGGCAACGGAGAGTTCTTACGTATCGGTTCGGCAGAATTATTATCGGTGTAAGGTCCGTTCAAAATACAGCAATTCCTTTCGGATAATTATTTGAAAAAACCGGTGCCGGCGCGCAAAATGCTATACCGACCCCATTATTTTTATATTATACCAATTGATAAGCAATATGTAAAGTAAATTTGAAAAAAGAAAGATTATTTATCGGCGGCAAAGCACGGGTTTTCAAAGGACGGTTATCTGAAACGAAAAAAAGAAATATGCCACACAAAAGCCCTGCTTACGGCATCATAAGACAAAACTGCCCAAGTGTCCTGAGGAGCACTTGGGCAGTAAGCCGCTATTGCGGGCAAATTCGGAAAAATACAGATTTCGCAGGACAGCCTGAGCGCCGCACCCTACACCTCGAGCTCGGTCTGATTGAGCTCAGCGTCAATTTCCGTATATACTATTCCGGGAGTGGGAATACGGGTCTTGCGATACCTTGAGAAGCGGCCGTCGTCCTTTGATACAACGCCGAAGGACTCGACTGCGTCGTTTTTCTTGAGCGCTATAACCTGAACTCCGCCGGAGGTTCTGGTGGATTTCAGCGGCACGAGCGTATTCTTTATGAGCACCGCACGGCCGAGGCGCGTTTTGATAAACACATTGCTTTCCCCGCCCTTGGGCACCGCCGTCATTCCGACAGCAGGAGACGTATCGCTGTAGGCGTTTGTCAGGCGGCGGCGGTTAGTCTTGGTGCTGTAATTTGACATGGGAAGATTGACCGCCTTACCGTTTGCAAAGGCAACAAACAGAGTCCCGTCGAATTCGGATTGGTATGTGAAATAAAGGAACCTCTCGCCCTCGTCAAAGCCGAGCTTTGTCGGAATATAATCGCCGAGCATTGACGCTTTTATACTGTCAAACTCACTCAGGCGCGACTTATATACCTGCGCGCGGTCGGTGAAGAACAACAGCTCGCTTTTACTGTCAACCTCGCCGGAAAAGACAATGCGGTCGCCCTCCTTGAGCTTCTGCGTATCGCTTGCCTTAATGGATGCGAGGGATATACGCTTGAAATAGCCCTCGGCGGTAACCGTTACAAAGGCGCTGAAGGCCTCCTCGGGCGCCGAGACGTCCTCCCGGTCTCCGGCGTCATAAACTATTTCGGTGTGACGCGGTATGCCGTACTTTTTCTTGATTTCGGTAAGCTGCCTGATAATGATTCCGTCGAGCTTCTTTGAGCTTTTCAAAATGCTCTCTATCTCGGCGATTTCCGCCTCGAGTGACTCTATCTCGGCGGTCTTGTTCAAAATGTATTCGCGGTTGAGGTTGCGCAGCTTTATCTCGGCGACGAACTCCGCCTGAGGCTCGTCTATGCCGAAGCCGTCGCACAGATTCGGAATGACGTCGCGCTCATTTTCGGTGCCGCGTATAATACGTATCGCCTTATCGATGTCCAAAAGTATCTCGGCAAGGCCCTTGAGCAGGTGCAGCTTGTCGTTTTTCTGTGAAAGCGTGTAGTAATACTCGCGCTTGAGGCACTCGCGGCGGAAGGCATGCCACTCCTCGAGAATGGCTCGCACGCCGAGAAGCTGAGGCGCGCCGCCCACGAGAACATTGAAATTGCAGGAAAAGTCGTCCTCGAGAGGCGTCAGCTTATACAGCCTTTTCATAAGCTTGTCGGGGTCTGCGCCGCGCTTGAGGTCTATAGTCAGCTTTAACCCGTCCTTATCGGTCTCGTCGCGGACATCGTTGATGTCCCTTATCCTGCCCGACTTTACAAGGTCGCTGATTTTATCAAGTATTGCGGAGGTGTTCGTAGTGTACGGCACGCTTAGTATTTCTATGCAGTTGCCGTCCTTTTCGTATCTGTAAGTCGAGCGCACCCTGACCGAGCCGCGGCCGGTGGAATATATCTGTTCAAGTGATTCGCGGTTATACAAAAGCTGGCCGCCGGTTGAAAAATCGGGACCCTTGAGAGTTTCGAAGATGTCAAAGTCGTCGCCCCTGATCATTGCTATGGTGGTGTCGCAGATTTCGGCGAGATTGAACGAGCAGATGTTGCTGGCAATACCGACGGCGATACCCATATTGGGCGAAACGAGAATATTCGGAAACGCGGTCGGCAGCAGCACCGGCTCTTTGGCGGTGGCGTCGTAGTTATCCACCATATCGACGGCGTCCTTATCTATGCCGCCGAATATCTCGCGGCAGATGCCGTCGAGCTTGACCTCGGTATAACGAGAGGCGGCAAACGCCATTTTCGAATACTGCTTTCCGAAAATACCCTTGGAATCTATAAACGGGTGCAACAGCGCTTCATTTCCGCGCGTAAGGCGTACGAGTGTTTCGTAAATCGCCATATCTCCGTGGGGATTATAGTGCATAGTAGCACCGACGACATTCGCGCTCTTGGTGCGGGCTCCTGTCAGAAGTCCCATTTTATACATGGTGTAAAGCAGCTTTCGGTGTGACGGCTTGAAGCCGTCTATCTCCGGTATGGCACGGGCGATGATCACGCTCATGGAATACGGCATATAGTTTTCCTCGAGCGTTCTTGTAATGGGGCTTTCCCGTATTACGGCGCCGGTTTCGTCAAAATCCTTTTCCTCGGTTTTCTTCTTACTCTTTGCCATAGCTCTCCTTACTCACTCTTTTTCTATATATTGCCTCAGCTGTCCTTCGGTTTTACGGTCTACGCTTGCCTCGACGACCGTCGCATTGTCCCGGTAATCGACGCTTATCACTGCAGAGCTCTTATAAAGCTGACTGAGCGCCGCGCCGCACGAGGCCGGAAAACAAAAGCGAACGGTTCTTCTATTATTTAACAATATTTCCTCGATTTTTTCAAGTAGTTTTTCGACACCCTGCCCTGTTTTGGCAGAGATATAGACATTTTCGCCGCCGTCCGTCGGGCATCCCGCCACCCGGCGCGCGGCCTCGGTGTCGCATTTATTGAACACAAAAAGCATGGGCTTTGGCTCTAAAGAGCGCTCCGCGAAGAGGTCGGCGAGGATTTTTTGCGTTACCCTGTAATGCTTTTCCACCTCATCGTCAGACAGGTCGAGCAAAACCAAAATCAGGTCGGCGTACGCCACCTCGTCGAGAGTAGATCGGAAGGCCTTAACTAGATGGTGGGGCAAGCGGTTGATAAAGCCGACGGTATCGGTAATAAGCACCTCTCCGGCATTTGGCAGAGTCAGGCGGCGTGTGGTAGGGTCGAGAGTTGCGAAAAGCTTATCCTCTGCCAGTATTCCCGCGTCGGTCAGGTAATTTAACAATGTGGACTTGCCGGCGTTGGTATATCCCGCTATGGCAATTTGCAAGGTGCCTTTCTTACGGCGGCTCTTTCGCTGCTCCGCCCTGTTTTTTTCGAGCTCCCGCAGTTCCGACTCCAAAACCTGCATTTTGCGGGCAATATGACGGCGGTCGCTCTCGAGCTTGCTTTCACCGGGACCTCGGGTGCCTATGCCTCCGCCCAGCCTTGACAGCTCGCTGCCCTTGCCGGAAAGGCGCGGAAGCGAGTACCTGAGACCGGCTATCTCAACCTGCAGTATTCCCTCCGCCGTTCTCGCATTCTTTGCAAAAATGTCGAGAATCAGCATGGTGCGGTCTATAACGCGGGCGTTGTCGCCGAGAGCTTTTTCAATATTCTTTATCTGAGACGGCGAGAGCTCGTTGTCAAATATCACAAGCTCGCTTTGCGTGCTGACGCAGAGCGTTCGCAGCTCCTCCAGCTTTCCCGAGCCGATACAGGTGGCGGGATCGGGCTTGGGACGGGCCTGGGTCAGACGGGCGGCGCAGGCGGCTCCGGCGGTGTCTGCAAGGCGGGCAAGCTCGTCAAGCGAGACCGCGCAGGCGCGCTCGTCGAGCTCTTCCGTAATTATTCCGACCAGCACGCAGCCTACCGGCTTTTCTTCCTTATTGTCAAGTATGATATTTTCGTCCATACATTCTCCTGAAAAAAGATTGATATGCTTCTAAAAATAAAAGCGGCACATATATAATGTACCGCTTTTCACCTAACAATATGAACCGTAATTATGCGCGATTAAACTTCTTCTTGAACTTGTCTACACGTCCGCCGGCGTCAACAAACTTCTGCTTGCCGGTAAAGAACGGATGGCATTTAGAGCAAATTTCAACGTGGAGATCCTGCTTTGTGGATCTTGTCGGGTACTCAGCTCCGCAAGCGCATACTATAACAGTATCTTTATAGTCAGGATGGATTCCTTCCTTCATCTTATACACCTCGCTTACTTCAATTTTTCGATAGCACAAAGCAGTATAACATACCGCAATTAAAAATGCAAGAACTTTTTTCTATTTTTAATTCTCGCCGAGATTCTCGCTTGCAACCGTCGTGACCTCGCGGCTGTAGCAGGAGAAGCACGAGTCTACCTGCGCGGCTTCCGGCTTTCTTGTAAGCAGGCTGACCACGGGAACGATAATGAGGTTGCCGAGCATTGCTATCGCGCCCATATTGATGGGGCTGCGGAAGAAGGCGGGGATAACGGCGGCGTATGTCTCGGGAGCCACCATATTAAAGGTAAGTCCGAAGAGCATTATGCCGACACCGAATACAAAGCTGACCCATACGGAAGCCTTTGTGGTCTTTTTCCAATACAGACCGTACAAAAACGGTGCGAGGAAGGCTCCTGCAAGCGCGCCCCACGAAATACCCATAAGCTGGGCAATGAATGTGCTTGCCGAATTTGCCTGAGCAATCGCGATTCCTGCGGAAATGCCGATAAACACAACGATGAATATACGCATTATCAAAAGCTGCGTCTTGTCCTTCATCTTCTTGCAGCAAGTGCTCTTGAGGAAGTCGAGAGTAAGGGTCGAGCTGGAGGTCAGAACAAGGCTTGAAAGAGTAGACATCGACGCCGAGAGAACAAGAACCACAACTATTCCGATGAGAATATCCGGAAGGCCCGAGAGCATGGTAGGGATAATAGAGTCGTAGCCGTTTGCGGCGACATCCACCTTATCCGAGAACAGTCTGCCGAAGCCGCCGAGGAAATACGAGCCGCCTGCAACCACAAATGCAAATGCGGTCGAGATAACGGCGCCCTTACGTATGGACTTTTCACTCTTGATGGCGTAGAACTTTTGAACCATCTGAGGGAGTCCCCATGTTCCGAGGGATGTGAGAATGACCACGCCCAGCAGGTTGAGCGGATCGGGGCCGAAGAACGATGCAAAAACACCGGGGGTCTTTATCGCGGGGTCTGTCGCCTCTGCAAGTCCGCCGAGCGCTCCCATAAATCCGCCGTGACCCGAAAGAACGGCCGCTATTACAGCGATTATACCTACTACCATAACTATTCCCTGAATGAAATCGTTAATGGCCGTAGCCATATATCCGCCGGCAATGACATATATTCCGGTCAGCACTGCCATACCGAGGACGCAGACAGAATACGGAATGTCAAACGCCATTCCGAACAGGCGTGACAGACCGTTGTAAAGCGAAGCGGTGTAAGGAATGAGAAACACGAAAACAATAAGTGCTGCGGCAATTTTGAGGGCGCGGCTGGAATAGCGCTTCTCAAAAAATTCCGGCATGGTCCTGGTGTCGAGGTGCTGCGTCATGATACGTGTGCGTCTGCCGAGCACGACCCAGGCAAGGAGACTGCCGATGATAGCGTTTCCGATACCTATCCAGGTGGAGGCTATGCCGTATTTCCAGCCGAACTGTCCTGCGTATCCGACGAAGATGACGGCTGAGAAATAGCTGGTGCCGTACGCAAAAGCCGTAAGCCACGGTCCGACCGAGCGGCCGCCCAGTACGAAGCCGTTTACATCGGTAGCGTGACGGCGGCAATAAATACCGACTCCCAACATAACGCCGAAGAAAATGACAAGCAATAAAACTTTGACAAACATAACAATTCCCCTGACATAAGATTTTGACAAAAAACAAGGCCGTCCCTGCATATGCAAGGACGGCCGAAACCGTGTTACCACCTCAATTTGCCGCTTACTCACGAAAGCGGCCTCAGCGGGTACAAACATACCACCGACGATATAACGGTCGCTCCCGTCGCTGTCTACTTTCCGAAAATCGGGGTTCGGAGCGAAGCTCTCGAGATGTAACCGATACGAACCGTACTTTGCGCCTCTCAGCCGCCGGCAACTCTCTGTAAGCCGCGTTCATACCGTTGAAAAAAATCATTCCCGGTCATTGCTTTTCATCTATTAAAATGGATTATAAATCTCAATCCGTCAATTGTCAACAATTTTTTTCGGACAGAACTTGGCGCCGCATTCCGCGAACGCTTTATTCACGCCGCACGCCGAGCACCTTGATTCGCAGTCGGGCGTGAGCAAGCCCTCATGCGCCTTCCGGTTTTCATTTTTGAGAAATTCCTTCGACACTCCGATGTCGATGAAATCCCACGGCAGCTTTTCGTCCAGAGGAATGAGACGGTTTGCGTAAAAGTCCGAGGAAAGTCCCGCGTCCGAAACCGCCTTTTCCCAATTTTCATAGTTAAAGAACTCATCCCAGCTATCGAACTTCTGTCCCAGCGCATAGGCATTTTCAAGCGCCTTTGACAGGCGTCTGTCTCCGCGCGCCATCACCGCCTCCATGCGGCTGCACTTTGCCTCATGCCAGCTGTAGCGGATTTTCTTTGAATGTATATTCTCCCGCAGAAGCTCCTGCTTGCGGGTGAGTTCGGCAAACGAATTCTGACCCTCCCACTGGAACGGTGTGAACGGCTTGGGAACAAAGCACGACACGCTGATGTTGACGCTGACGGAATGTCCCTTCTGATGCTCCGTCTTATAGTACAGGTCAACCGCCCTTCCCGAAAGCTCGGCTATGCCGACGATATCCTCGTCGGTTTCGGTCGGCAGTCCCGACATGAAATACAGCTTGACGGCTGTTCTTCCGGAGGAAAACGCCCAGGAAAGCGACTCCATCAGATTTTCCTCTGTAACGCCCTTGTTGATACGGTCGCGCAATGCCTGCGTTCCCGCCTCGGGCGCAAAGGTCAGGGAGCCGCGCTTCATGGACGAGATGCGCTCGGTGAGCTGTTTTGCAAAGGTGTCAATCCGCATTGACGGCAATGAAAGATTGATGTTATCGCTCTTGCTCCACGAAAGCAGCCTGTCACACATTTCGGGCAGTTCGGTATAGTCGCTGATACTGAGCGAACACATGGATATCTCGGAAAAACCGGTATTTTTTATAGTATCCCGGGCAAGCTCATTCAGACGGCCGGCGCTTCTCTCTCTTACGGGGCGGCAAATCATTCCCGCCTGACAGAAGCGACAGCCGTGAATACAGCCGCGGTTAATTTCAAGAATGGTACGGTCGTGCACCGACTCTATACTCGGCACCACCTGACGCGTCGGGTAAAACGAATGTTCAAAGTCGCTTACGATCCGCTTGCGCACGGTTTTCGGAACGTCGGGGTACTTGGGAGCAAAGTCGGCTATGGTGCCGTCAGCGTTATATGTAACCTCATAAAGAGACGGAACATAAAAGCCCTCAAGGTGAGACGCCTCGCGCAAAAACTCGCTCTTTGTCATACCCTTTTCACGGCAGGAGCGGTAGAGGCGCATGAGCTCGGGTAGGGCCTCCTCGCCCTCGCCTATAGACATAATATCAAAGAAATCCGCAAACGGCTCGGGATTATATGTGCAGGGCCCGCCGCACAGCAAAATCGGATATTCCTCGCCGCGGTCGGCAGAGCGGAACGGAATTCCCGCAAGGTCAAGCATATACAGCACGTTTGTATAGCACATTTCATACTGGAGAGTAAAGGCAAGAAAATCGAAAACACCGAGCGAGTCGCCGCTTTCGAGCGCATAAAGCGGAATATTCCGCGCCTTAAGCAGCTCTCCCATATCCGGCCAGGGCGCAAAGCAGCGCTCGCACCACACCTCGTCCATTTCATTGAGAACGCCGTATAAAATCTTCATGCCGAGATTTGACATGCCTATTTCGTAGCTGTCGGGAAAGCAGAACGCCACGCGGGTTCTGCCCACGGGAGATTTTACCACCTCGCCGTACTCGCCGCCGATATATCTGCCGGGCTTTTCAACTTTATCAAGAAGATTTTCAAGCTTCTTAGGTATCATTTTTACCTGACTTTCCGCCGAAAACGGCTATTACTTCTTTTTTTCTTTTTCAAATATTTTTCTGAGAAACTGTCCGGTATAGGACTCCGGAACAGCCGCGACCTCCTCGGGGGTTCCGCACGCAACAAGCGTTCCGCCGCGTTCGCCGCCCTCGGGTCCCAGGTCGATAATATAGTCGGCGGTCTTGATAACATCCAGATTATGCTCGATAATCAGCACGGTATTGCCGTTTTCTGCAAGACGGTTGATTATGCCGACAAGCTTTGATACATCCTCGGTATGCAAGCCGGTAGTCGGCTCATCAAGGACATACAGGGTTTTACCGGTGCCGGTGCGCGACAGCTCGCACGACAGCTTAACCCGCTGCGCCTCGCCGCCCGAAAGCGTCGTAGATGACTGGCCGAGCTTGATATAGCCAAGCCCCACATCCTTGAGAGTCTGAAGCTTGCGCCTGATAGACGGAATGCTGTCAAAAAACGAAATGGCCTCGTCCACGCTCATTTCAAGCACGTCCGAAATGCTCTTGCCCTTGTACTTAACCTCGAGAGTTTCCCTGTTATACCGCTTGCCCGAGCAGACATCGCAGGTGACGTAGACATCGGAAAGAAAGTGCATTTCTATCTTCATGGTACCGTCGCCGGAGCAATTCTCGCACCTGCCGCCCTTTAAGTTGAACGAGAAGCGTTCGGGACCGAAGCCGCGGATTTTTGCATCGTTAGTCTTGGCAAAGACATTTCGGATATCAGTAAAAACACCGGTATATGTCGCCGGATTCGAACGCGGAGTTCTTCCTATCGGCGACTGATCTATGGATATAATCTTATCGAGTGCCTCGGCTCCCTCCAGCCGCTCAAATTTGCCGGGGACGGTATTTGCACGGTTGAGCAAGCGGGACAGCTCACGCACAAGAATGCCGTTTATAAGAGAGGATTTGCCTGACCCGGAAACGCCGGTGACGCACACTACCATTCCGAGAGGAATATCCACATCAATATTTTTAAGATTATTTTCAGCCGCGCCTATTACCCTGAGGCTCTTGCCGTTGCCCTGGCGGCGATGCTCAGGGACAGCGATGGTTTTCTTTCCGGACAGATACTGACCGGTTATAGACTCCGGGCAGGCAACTATATCCTCAAGCGTGCCCGCCGCAACAAGCCGTCCGCCGTTTATTCCCGCCTCGGGGCCTATATCGACGATAAAATCGGCGTTTTCTATAGTCTCGGTATCGTGCTCCACCACGATGACGGTATTTCCCGCGTCACGCAAGCTCTTCAGGGTATCTATAAGCCGCGTATTATCTCGCTGATGAAGCCCGATGCTCGGCTCGTCGAGCACATACAGAACCCCCATGAGAGATGAGCCTATCTGAGTGGCAAGCCGTATGCGCTGGCTCTCGCCGCCGGAAAGCGTACCGGATCGGCGTGAAAGGGTGAGGTAATCAAGGCCGACCTTTTCGAGAAAGCCGAGCCGCGCTCTGATTTCCTTCAGAATTTCCTTCGCAATAATATTCTCCTTTTCGCTCAGCCGGAGATTATTAATAAACTTCAGCTCGTCCTTAACCGGGAGGTCGCAGAAATCGCTGATATTCAAGCCGCCGACGGTAACCGAGAGCATTTCTTTTTTCAGGCGCTTACCCTTGCAGTGCGGGCAGGTAACCTCATCAAGAAAGGAGTCGTAATACTCCTTATTTGTCATATCAAAGCGGGCGCTTATCATATTGATAATTCCCTCAAAATGAGCAGTATAGCTCTTGCGCTCGCCGCCCGAACGGTAGGTTATCGGATACTGCATGTCGCCGGTGCCGTAAAGAAGCGCATTCATCGCCTCCTCCGAAAAATCGCAAAGCGGCGTATGAATGTCAAAGCCGTGCTTTGCGCCGACCGCCTTCATTAGCTCTCCCGTCCATGTGCCGGACGCGATGCTCTTGAAGCCGTTGCAGACTATCGCGCCGTCAAAAAGCGATCTGGTCAGATCGGGGATGACCTTCTGCGGAGAAACAACCGACTTCATTCCGATACCGTCGCATTCGGGGCAGGCGCCGTAGGGATTATTAAACGAAAACATGCGCGGAGTCAGCTCTCCTATGCTGATGTCATGCTCCTCACAGGAATAGTGCTGAGACATAACCGTCACGCGCTCGGGGCTGTCGGGCGGCAAATCCACATTTTCCACCGCAATTATGCCGTCCGAGAGTCTGAGAGCGGTTTCAAGGGAGCCCGACAGGCGGGACTCTATACCCTCCTTCATGACGAGACGGTCTACTACGATTTCGATATTATGCTTTTTCTTGGGATCGAGCTCGGGAGTATCCGTAAGGTCATACAGCTCGCCGTCTATCTTCGCACGGGTGAAGCCGTCGGCTATGGCGTCGGCTATGACTTTATCGTGACGGCCCTTTTTCCCTCTTATCACCGGTGAAAGAATGAGAAATCTGGTTTTCTCCGGGAGCTCCTTAATTCGGTCTGTTATCTGATCTATCGACTGCGCCTTGATCTCCCTGCCGCAGACCGGACAGTGAGGGATTCCTATATGCGCGTAAAGCAAACGGAGATAATCATATATCTCGGTGACGGTGCCGACCGTGGAACGGGGATTTCGAGAGGTAGTCTTCTGATCTATGGAAATAGCCGGAGAAAGGCCGTCTATATACTCTACGTCCGGCTTATCGAGCTGTCCCAGAAACTGGCGGGCATAGCTCGAAAGGGACTCGGCAAAGCGCCGGTAGCTCTCGGCGTATATGGTATCAAACGCAAGCGACGATTTGCCGGAGCCCGACAGACCGGTAAATACCACAAGCTTATCGCGCGGTATCTCTACGCTTACGTTTTTCAGATTATGGACATTGGCGCCCTTTACAAAAATACTGTTTCTCATCTATGAGATTTCCTTTCAACGAATGCGGTCAATCCTTACTCTCCCGCAGGCTCTTAATCTTATCCCTGAGCTCGGCGGCGTACTCGAAGTCGAGGCGCTTGGAGGCCTCCAGCATCTCCCGTGTAAGTCTTCCGATAAGCTCGCCGCGCTCCTTAGCGGACAGCTTTTTGGCCTGTTTAACTTCCTTGACGCTGATTTCGGGCAATGTTGTGAGCCCTTTAATTACCGTCTTAGGAGTAATGCCGTGAGCCTTATTATACTCGTCCTGAAGTCTGCGGCGGCGCGCAGTTTCATCCATCGCCCCGCGCATGGAAGCGGTTATTTCGTCGGCGTACATTATTACCTTGCCGCGGGAATTTCGCGCGGCGCGGCCTATAATCTGAATAAGTGAGCGCTCGGAACGCAAAAAGCCCTCCTTATCCGCGTCAAGTATCGCTATAAGCGAAACTTCCGGGATATCAAGTCCCTCGCGCAGCAGATTTATTCCCACCAGCACGTCGTATTCGCCGGTACGCAAGCCGCGGATGAGCTCCACCCGCTCCATGGTTTCAATGGAGTGGTGCATGTACTTGACCCGAAGGCCCTTGCCCGACAAATAGTCGGTCAGATCCTCCGCCATTTTCTTGGTAAGCGTGATAACAAGCACCCGTTCCTTATTCGCCACACGCATATTTATTTCGCCGATAAGATCATCTATCTGACCCGCCGTGCCGCGAACCTCGACCTCCGGGTCGAGCAAACCGGTGGGACGGATGAGCTGCTCAACTATCTGCGAGCTGTGACTCTTCTCAAAATCCGCCGGGGTTGCGCTGATATACACCGTCTGTCCTATCTTCGAGCGAAATTCGTCGAAAGTCAGCGGCCGGTTATCATAGGCGCTCGGCAGACGGAAGCCGTAATCTATGAGATTTTTCTTTCTCGCACGGTCGCCCGCGCTCATTCCGCCTACCTGCGGTATGGTGACGTGGGACTCGTCTATCATGAGAAGAAAATCCTTCGGGAAATAATCGAGCAGAGTAAACGGCGTGCTTCCGGGGGGATTTCCCGCGAATATGCGCGAGTAATTCTCTATACCGCTGCAATAACCTATCTCGCGGAGCATTTCAATATCGTACTTTACGCGCTGTTCGATACGCTGTGCCTCGAGCGCCTTGCCATCTCGCTCGAAAAAGGCGATGCGCTGTGCCAGCTCGGTTTCAATCTCATGAATGGCCTTTTCGCGGCGCTCATCGCCCGAAACGTAGTGGGTGGCGGGATAAATCGCGGCGTGATTGAGGCGCGCGACAGGGTCGCCGGTGACCACGTGTATCTCGCTCAGGCGGTCGATCTCGTCGCCGAAATATTCAACTCTTATCGCAGTATCGGTAGAGCTCGACGGGTATATATCTACGGTATCGCCGCGCACGCGGAAGGTCGAGCGTTTGAAATCAATATCGTTGCGGTCGTATTGAATCGAGACCAGCTTGCGAAGAAGCTCATCCACCGGAAGCTCCATTCCCGGACGAAGCGACAGCACGAGACCCCGGTATTCCTCCGGATCGCCGAGGGTATAAATGCATGAAACGCTGGACACAACGATAACATCGCGCCGCTCAAAAAGAGACGAGGTCGCGCTGTGGCGAAGCTTGTCTATATCATCGTTAATCGAAGAATCCTTCTCTATATACAGGTCTCTGCCGGGGATATACGCCTCGGGCTGATAATAATCGTAATAGGACACAAAGTACTCGACCGCATTCTCAGGAAAGAACTCGCGGAATTCTCCGCAAAGCTGTGCGGCGAGGGTTTTATTATGTGCAAGCACAAGCGTAGGACGGTTAAGCCGAGCTATGACATTCGCCATAGTGAAGGTTTTTCCTGAGCCGGTGACGCCGAGAAGCGTC
>JAQXGK010000113.1 GCA_029006345.1 Bacillota bacterium | reverse complement strand
TTGTCAGCATTATTAACCATTGTCCGAAATTTGTGAATTTTAAAATGCTTTCCGTATCTCGTAACTCTTTCCTGGCGATAGAATACCGGTCCATCAGAATCTAACTTAATCCATACAGCGATAATCCCCATCGGAATAGCTGTCAATGCTAGTATAATAAGTCCTCCGACCAAGTCAAACACTCTTTTAAAAAATAAACTGACCTTTTTTCTATTCAATATCTCGTAGTACGGTCTGACCTCTTGCGTTCGCATAAAATCCGGCAAATCAGTCCATCTTCTAAGCATTGAGTTTTCCCCTTATTTCAAAAGAATAATATCGCTGGGAATTTATTTATGAATCATGCACAAAAGAGCATCCAAAAAGTATAAGGATGAATTGTTATCCTGCATTTTACATAAATATAGTAAAAAAAATATTCACAGAAGACAACAGAAGGCAAAAAGTGGTTCCACGCATGTTAAGGACATATCTCTATTATCCGAGTATATCTCAGATTATTATATTAGAATATATAATAATATTACAACAATACAATAATATTTGCAACAACTTAATGCCCGCTCTGTTGTAAAAAGTCTCGCTGTGATGTATAATTTTATATAAGCTTTAATATGTGAAAGGACAAGGATTATAATGATACGACATGTTGTAATGTTCAAGTTCAAAGACTTTGCCGAGGGCAGAACCAAGGATGAGAACGTCAGAATCACCAAGGAAATGCTTGAAGCCCTCCCCTCCAAGATTGACTTAATCAAAAATTCCGTTGTTGCCGTAAACGCAAAATTTGCCAATCCTGAAAACTGCGATCTTGTACTCATTTCCGACTTTGAAAGCTATGACGACCTTCAGAAATATATAGTTCACCCCGACCACAAGGCTGTCGGCGCGTTTATGCGTCCCGTCAGAATATCCCGTTCAAGCGTGGATTACGAGCTGTGAAAGATTTAATTCGCCGCATGACTGAAGCGGACAGATTAGCCGTAAAGGAAATGATGCGCGTGTTTTACGCCTCGGAAGCGGTGCATACAAACGGGTCGGAGGCCATATTTGAACGCGATATCACCGCCTGCATCGGTGACAGTCCGTTTGCCGACGGGTATGTTTTCACCGTCAATGGCAAAACGGTCGGCTACGGCATGACAGCCAAAAGCTTTTCCACCGAATTCGGAAAGCCGTGTGTTTGGATAGAGGACATTTATATTCAGCCTGAGCACAGAGGAGAGGGCATCGGCAGCGCTTTTATCGATTATCTCAAAAAGCTCCACACCGACGCTCTCATTCGGCTTGAGGTCGAGGATGATAATACCGCAGCGGTTAAAGCCTACCGTAAAAACGGCTTTTCAGAGCTTCCCTACAAGGAAATGTATTACAACAATAACTCGCAGTAAAGAATAGACAAGCGTATGAAAAAGAGCGGTCAAAACCGCTCTTTTTTTAGTTTCAGGCGCGGCAAGGCACAGTCGGAACATCCCCCACGGAACCGAGCCGCATATCCGCCGAAAGTTAAGATTAAAGCTTTCTGAGCGCGTCTACCAGCGCCGTTTTACTCTCCGTCTTGGCGTCCTTCATCTTAATAATCTTTGCCGGCGTTCCTGCCACGACCGCATTCTCCGGCACATCGGAAACCACTACAGAACCGGCGGCAACAACTGAATTTGCACCTATCTGCACGCCCTCAAGCACTACCGCATTAGCACCGACGAGAACGCCGTCCCCTACTCTGACCGGCTCCGCGCTGGCAGGCTCAATCACTCCGGCAAGCACAGCTCCCGCGCCGATATGACAGTTCTTTCCGACTGTTGCGCGTCCGCCGAGCACGGCGTTCATATCAATCATACTTCCCTCGCCGACCACGGCGCCGATATTGATAACAGCGCCCATCATAATGACCGCACGGTCGCCTATTTCAACCTGCTCGCGGATTATTGCACCCGGCTCAATTCGTGCGCCGATGTCCTTCAGATCGAGCATCGGTATAGCCGAGTTTCTGCAATCGTTCTCGATTACCATATCCTCTATATTGTCCCTGCAAGCCAGAATCACCGGCTTGATATCGCGCCAGTCTCCGAAAATCACCCTGTCTCCCGCTCCGAATGATTTTGTATTCGGAAAGTCGATGGGCCTCTTTTCCTTAATATACACCTTTACAGGCGTCTTCTTTTCGGCAGAGCCGATGTATTCGATTATTTCCTGCGCATTCATTTTAATTTCCTCAATTCTCAAATAATAAATCGTCAAGAGTGTAGAAGCCGCGCGGCTTGTCAGCAAGCTTTATTGCGGCCGTTACTGCTCCCTTGGCAAAAATACGTCTGTCAAACGCCCTGTGCGTCACCTCAAGCACCTCGTCCGTCCCGAAAAACGAAACGGTATGCTCGCCTGCGACCGTACCGCCGCGCAGTGAATGCACGCCTATCTCCTTTTTGGTGCGCGCACCGCACTCGCCCTGACGCCCGTAAAGCAGCTTGTATTCTCCCTCCGGGTCAAGCGCCTCTATAAGCGACTTTGCGGTTCCGCTGGGAGCGTCTACCTTCTTGTTGTGGTGCGTCTCGCAGACTTCAATGTCAAACTGATCGCCGAGAACCGCCTTAATCCCCGGCAGCAAATGCTTCATTACCGCAATGCCGAGCGAATAATTCGAGCTATACAGCGTCGGGGCATATCCGCCGTTTGCGCGCAGTTTGTCCATCAGCTCGTCATCAATGCCGGTAGTGCCGACAACTATCGCCGTTTCCGTTCTTCTGCTGTGTTCCAACAGTACCGGAAGCATCGAATGATGCGAAAAATCTATAATAACATCAGCAAGCTTCCCGCCCGACAAAACATCAAGGCTGTTTTCGTCTATCATCGCGGATATCTCCGCGCCGGGGTGCTCGGCTATGGCATCTCTCACGGCGCATCCCATTCTGCCGGTCCCGCTTATAAGAATCTTCATTTATATCGCCCTCCGTCAGCCGATAACGCCGACCTCTATCATTTTTTCGCGCAGAAAAGCTCTGTGCTCGTCGCTCATTTTGTAGAGCGGCAGACGGTAACCGCCCACCTCGAAGCCCATCATGTTGAGTGCCTCCTTGACCGGTATCGGATTGACCTCCACAAACAGCGCGTTTATCAGGTCAAGATATTTCTGCTGAATTCTAAGTGACTCCTGAGGACGGTCGTTCAAGAAGCTCATTACCATATCGTGAGTTTCTCTCGGGCAGATATTGGCAAATACCGAGATTACACCGACAGCGCCCAGTGAAAGCATGGGCAGAGTGATATCATCGTTGCCGTTATACATGACAAAATCGTCGTTAATTAGCTTAGATATCTTGGTAGCATAGCCGACATTTCCGCTTGCCTCCTTGATTCCGACAATGTTCTTGTGCTCGGACAGCCGTCTGACGACGTCCACCGGTATCGAGCAGCTGGTTCTGCCCGGCACATTGTAGAGAATACACGGAATGTTGACTGCGTCGGCAACCGTCTTGAAATGAAGATACATTCCCTCGTCGTTTGCCTTGTTGTAATACGGAGAAATAAGCAGAAGCGCGTCCGCGCCGCAGCGTTCAAACTGCAGACTTTTGTTCAGCATTGTTTCAGTGGAGTTGGAACCGCTTCCTGCTATAACAGGAACTCTGCCGGCTACTTTATTTACGGTAAAGCGGCATACCTCCTCGTCCTCCTCGTGCGACATAGTGGACGATTCTCCCGTAGTGCCGAGAATCAGAATAGCGTCGGTCTTGTTGCTGATATGCCATTCTATAAGCTCGCCGAGCTTAAAGTAGTTGACCGACCCGTCTTCCGAAAACGGGGTTACAAGTGCGACTATTGAGCCTTTGATCATAGTAATACCTTCCTTTCGCCGCGAAAGTGCCGCGGCACACAAATTTCACAAGACTCTTACTGACAAAAAAATGCCGGTAAGATCCTATCTTACCGACACTCAATACCCGCGTCACTGTAAGATAGCCCAACTGCATAAAGCAGACAGTCCGACGGATATTCTCCGAAGTCCCATCCCGTCCGCGCGTCCGCAAACGGAATTCGGCAAAATCGCTGGCTTTTCGTTCTCACAGCCCACCGGCTAAAACGACGCCGTCTCTCCTGCGCCTCTATCTTGTAATTCAGATAATAACACACGCCGAAAAAAAAAGCAATAGCAAAATACTTTTTTGCATATACCCTTGAAATCCGACGCCTCAATATAGTATTATAGAGTCAGTTTAAGTAAAGGATTGGTTGCAGCCGTGAGCGACATTACAGTAAAATACCGCAGAGACCTGCATAAAATTCCGGAGCTCGGACAGGACACCGTGCGCACAAGCGAATATATTAAGAAGGCACTCTCCGATACAAACTGCCGCATCACTTCTCCCATTCCCGGTTCGGTGTGTGCGTATTTTGATGCCGGGCGGCCTACCGCAAAAGCCTTCCGCAGCGATATGGACGCGCTTCCGGTATCGGAGCGCAGCAATGTTCCCTACCGCTCTCAGATCGACGGCTGTATGCATGCGTGCGGCCACGACGGACACATGGCGATGCTTTTGGACTTCGCTCATTTTGTCGACGCCCATATTTCCGAGCTGCCGAGCAATATTCTCTTGATTTTCCAGCCCGCCGAGGAGACCACGGGCGGTGCAAAATATATCTGTGAAAGCGGAATTCTGAAAGAGCACCGTGCCGAAGCGATATTCGGAATACATCTCTGGCCGGACCTGCCGTTCGGCGAAATTGCAACCATAGACGGCGGCATGATGGCGCGCTCGGCAGAGGTCAGCCTGACAGTAGAGGGCAGGAGTGCCCATATAGCCCGCGCCGAAAAGGGCCGCGACGCGCTTATGGCGGCAGTTGAATTTATGACGCGCTCATACCGAATGACCGAAACCGAGCCGGAGATCGATTCTCACCGCATTCTTCGCTTCGGCAAATTATCAAGCGGCAGTGCGCGAAATATTATTAGCGGAGAAAGCCGTCTTCTCGGAAGTATGAGAACGCTCGACGATCCAACCTTTGAGCTCATGCAAAAGAGAATGCAAGAAATAGCAAAAGAGGTTGAACTGGAGACCTCCTGCAAGCTGGATCTTCACTTTTCGGAGGGTTATCCCGCCGTTGTAAACGATCCGTGTCTTTATAAAACCGTCGTATCGGCGTATCCGGACACCGTAAAGACTCTCCCGGAGCCGGTAATGATAGCGGAGGATTTCGCATATTACTCAAAATGCGTCAAAAGCCTGTTCTTCTTTCTCGGGCTCGGCACAGAGCAGCCTCTGCACTCACCGGACTTCGACTTCGACGACAGTGTTCTGAAAAAGGGGTGCGAGCTGTACCAAAAGCTGGCATTTCTCAAGTTGTGATTCATTTTTCTGCGGTTTCCCACGGGAGACCGCTTTTTTTGTTGACTGCTGCACTTATTTGAGATATAATGAGATTTTACAGTATATGATTACAATCGGTCAAGCAAGGAAGTGTATAATATGTCCTTTGAACTAATAAAGCTTTCGTCCGAGATAGCGGAAAAGCAGGCGGTCAGCTCGATTCTCGACTGCAATCGCTACAGCGAGCGTTACGGTCTGCAGCTTTCTGAAAAAGCCGCGGTCGCGCTCAATAAAACGAGAATGAAAGCGCTTAACGCGAACGGAAGAATAGAATTCGGCGGCGGCGCGATAGATAAGCTGATTTACGCCTTCTGCGATTCGCCCTATATGGAGGAGCAAAATTACGAATCAAATCTCCACGACCTCATCGAAGCTTTTTATTATTATAAAAACGAAACGCTCGATATGATAAGCGACGACGACCTGATAGAAATCATGCGCGTCGCCTTCAACGGCGACTGCCGCGGGTCGGTCGAAATGCTGGTCGAAACCGCGCTTGAAAAGGTCGCGCGCAATATCAGAAACGGTCGCGCTCCCGATTACAACGAGGAGCTTTGCGACAGTACGGGGGAACAGGATAATGACGACTGACAGAGATTCGCTGATTAGCAGGGGCGCCATAGACCCCTCTGAGTTATCAGGCTCCAAGTATTTTGAGAGCCTGATTTCCGCCGCCACAGACCGAGGTGTTTTTTCCGTCGAGGCAGCGGAAAAGCTGCAGTATGAGCTTTTTGAGCTTATTGCAATGAAGACAGAGCAGTACAACGGCGGTTTTTCCAGCTCGATCCCTACAGAACTCGCGCGTTCGCTTGCCGACGGCGTGGCATATACCGTCGGAGCAGCGCTCAAGCGCTATGCCACACCCGAAGCCGCTCTGGAAGCCCTGAAAAACGAAAAGCTCTCATCTATATATGCAGACGGCAAGCTATCTGTCGAAAGCCTGTTATCGAGTGTCCGTCGGATGTATCCCATACTTGTCCGCACTCTGCCGGACACCGGAAATATAACATACAGTGCCACCGTAAAGGACGGCATACGTGGTTTTCTGAAAAAATACAACCCGGAATATGAGCCGCAGGAAACTATTATCACCGCCGACTACCCTACCGCCCTGCCGTTCCCCGACCTTACCGGAGTCGAATTCATTGAGGAATATGTTCGGCGCATATACAATGAAAACCGCTTTCTGTCCCACTTCGACGCCGCTGAAATACGCATTCTGCTGGAGCACAGCGGCCAAGACAGCGGCGAGCTGATATTCAATGTATTTTCCGAGGTGCTCAAGTGCTCCCTCGGGAATGAGCTGTGCGGAAAGAATCCGCTTCGCCCGTCGCCCTGTGCAAAAAGCAGGCTTTGCGAGGTCTTTTCCGGGCTTACAAAAGCCGGGATATATGATCTGCTTCGCAGTGCGGCGACAAAGCTTATAGATTTGATGGGACTGACAAACAAGGGTGTTTGCGACTATATATTTGCCGCCCTGCCCGCTATCAGTACCGAAATAGGCGCCGCAGTCGGACTCGGAGACGCCTCGCGCGCGTTTATCTGCCGCCGAACTCCGACTCATGCCGCACAGACCGTTACCGTTTCCTTCGGCAATAAAATGCCGGACGAAAAATACCGCGAGCTTATAGACAGGCTGGAGGAGTGCGAAAGCTTTTCCGAAAAGCAGGCGGTCATTTTCGAAGAAGTCAAGTCGCTCGGCGACTTTACAGACGTGGTGTGTGACCTGTTCGACCTTACCGTACAGGAAATCGCCGTTCTCCTTTCCCGTCTGACTCCTTACGAGCTGGCCGCGCTTGACAAGCGCCTCTCCGACAGCGACGAAAGCGACCTTTCCGTGCTCTCGGACGGCGAAATACGCCTGAGAGCCGCAATAGACGAATATCTGTCGGGGCAGACGGAAGAATACCGCGCTCGCTTCTCCGAGCTCGGCGATATGATAACCATCGAAGATGACGCTCAATAGCCTTCCGACGTAATGAAGTCAGACAGGGTTCATGCGCAAATACTCACATTTTTGTCTGCAACAAAAGGGCTGTAACAGCATTGTTACAGCCCTTTTTATATGTTGCCGTCATGAATCGCCCGGAAATAATCATTATTTTTCGGCGCTTTTATGTCTCAGCTTCTTAAAAAAATCCGTCAGCAGCTTCCTGGCTTCGGACTCGCACAGTCCGAAGTGCACTGTCGGCCTGTGGCACAGTCCTAACGAGTTTATGTCGAATTTTCCGCCGAAGGCTCCTGCTTTTTCGTCATGCGCTCCTATGTAGAGATTGCGTATTCTCGCGTTCACTATGGCTCCCGCGCACATACTGCACGGCTCGAGCGTGACATACATATCGCATTCCCACAGCCTCCATCCGTGCAAGGCGCGGCAGGCACGGTCTATCGCCGTTATTTCCGCATGTCCCAATGCGTTCTTTTTAGTCTCTCGGCTGTTGCTTCCCCAAGCGACTATTTCACCGTTTCGGACTATGACCGCCCCGACCGGAACCTCCCCCCGCTCACCGCACAAGAAAGCATAGTGCAGTGCCTTTTGCATATAGAATTCATGTTGGTTCATTGTTGTATTTCCTCCCGCACAAATAGTCGGCTGCGCCGTCTGCGGCACCGTATGTAATGCAAATAAGCAGCATTGCAACTACGGCGTTTGCCGCCGCGCAGGCGCCTGTATTCAAACTGTTTTTCAGCAAAACGAGCGAGGACGACATAAATACATTGATAATAGCCGCGCCGTACAGAGGCATCCCGCAAAAGCGAAGCATTCCGGTCAAAAGCATTGCTGCAAAGTTAAACAAGCCGTACCCGGGGCATAGCAGTGCTCCGCAGGCCGCCGCAGGCAGTATGTAAAATCCCTTTGCGGAACCGGAAAACAGTCTGCCGTGAAAGAATGCTTCCATGGCTATAGGACGCAGTACTGCGAAAACCGTCAGCTCGCAAATAAGCTGAGCCGCCGTTGAGGGATATATGCCGCTTTTGCCCGAAGCGCAAGCCGATATCAGCACGGCGACGGCCGCCGCTCCCAGGTCGCGTCCCGATATTTCGCGTCTGACCGTCCCGGGCGGCACATCCGGACCGCGAACAGCCGTCCCTGACAGAGCAAGCATAGCGGATATCGCAAAAGCTTTGGTCATACTGCCGCCGAATGCGGCGGACACTATTCCGATTGATGAAAGAAGAGCGTCAACGGTGACCGTCAGCGCCCTTGCAAATACTATTGCGGATGCGTAAAGGATGATGACAGTCAGTCCGTTCGGCTTCTTGCTTTTTGTGACGAAAGTCTTCATCCTTGGTACAGAATCCGTTTCTTGTTTTTATTCTATCGGTATCGGATCGACAGGAGCGGTAGGAGCGGTAGTCGGCGTAGTAGTAGCCTCGGTTGTCGGTTCGGTAACCGGCTCCGTCGGAGCTTGCGTAGTTGTAGTAGTCGTAGTGGTAGTCACAGTCGTTCCCGTGGTTTTTGACGAAGCGGTGGTGGTTTCCTCTTCCTTCGCGGTAGTGGTGGTTTCTTCGGGGTCGGTTTCGTCCGTCTTGCCGGAGGAATGCTTGAGCTCGCAGCGCCCCTCGGGCATATTGTCCTCGGTAAAATATCCCGTTTCAACATAATTGCAGCCGGAGCTCGGCAGCTTTCCTGTCTTGGAGCAATACTTTACAGCCTTGACATTGTCGGATATTTCAAATTTCTTTACATTATCGCTGTCAATGTATTTCTGATGAATCTTTGTCATGACAGTATCCCAGATATCAAGAGCGGGGCTTGTTGAGAACTTGCCGAGGTCTCTGGGTATATCATATCCGAACCATGAAACAGCCGTGTAATAAGGCGTATATCCCGCAAAGAACAAATCCTTGGTCGAGGTAGTGGTACCTGTCTTTGCCGCAACCTGAACTTTATCCTTAAGAGTCAGCTTTCTCGCAGTACCCTTTGCTACTACGTTCTGCAAAAGCTTAGTCATGATATCACAGGTCTCCGCCGAAAGCACCGTTTCCTCGGAATCGACATTTGAAAGAATTACATTTCCCTGATTGTCAAGCACTTCTCTGTAGGTGGTAGCCTCAACAAAGCTGCCGTGACGCGGGAAGGTAGCGTATGCCGCCGCCATTTCCTCGGTAGTAACACCGTAGGTCAGACCACCCAGAGCAAGCTGGGAAAGACCGATATCGGAGAAAACATTGCCGTTTGAATCGGTATATGAATCGATAAGCGTAGTGAATTTGAACTTATCTGTCATGAATTCAAAGGATTTTTCGGGTGTCAGCTCATCGAGCACCTTGACCGCGCAGGTATTCTTGGAAACCTGAAGCGCGTAGCAGACCGACACATTTCCCTCGTAGCCTACCGGATAGTTTGCCGGCCACGGCTTCTTGGTGGAGGAAAGCACGGTAAACGCCGTGTCGGACACGGTAGAACCGTAGTTGATTATACCCTCCTCGATAGCCTGGGAATATACGGCAAGCGGCTTTATTGAAGAACCGGGCTGACGCTTAGACTGGGTCGCACGGTTGATACCTCGCGAGGTTGTCTTTTCACCCCTGCCGCCGACCAGCGCAACCACGTATCCCGTGGAATTATCCACTATGGTCATAGCCGATTCCGGCTGAACGCCGCCTGAGCTGATTTTGGGGAAATTGCTGTCATCCTCATAGCAATCTTCAAGTATCTTCTGCACCTCCGGATCCAGATTGGTGTGTATCTGGAGACCACCGGAATAAAGCATCTGAGTCGCAACGGTCCTGTCGATGTTCAAGGTCGTCTGCAGGTCCGCAATAACCTCGTCCATAACCGCGTCAATGTAGTAGGAGTGGATGGTTTCGGTATAGGTGGTTCCGTCGTCCTCCTCATTATACAGCACAAGCTCTGTATTAAAGGCTTCGTCGCGCTCCTCAAGCGTTATATAGCCCTGATTGTACATTTCGCTCAAAATAACATCGCGGCGCTCCTTGTTCTGATCGGGATGCTGTCTCGGATCCCATTTTGTCGGGTACTGCGGAATTGCCGCAAGAGCCGCACATTCAACAAGCGTCAAATCGCTTACGTCCTTGCCGAAGTATTCGTTTGCCGCTGTCTGAACGCCGTTGCAGCCCTGCGAAAGATAAATAGTGTTGAGATACATCTCGAGTATCTCTTTTTTATCCTTCTTCTTTTCGAGATTTATGGCGCGAAGAATCTCCTGGATTTTACGCTGAACAGTAACCTCGTCGTCACCGGAAACGTTCTTTATGAGCTGCTGTGTGATGGTAGATCCGCCGTAATGGTCATTGCCGCTGATAAAGCCGATTATCGCTCCGGCGGTACGCTTGAGGTCGACGCCGTTGTGGGAGAAAAAGCGCTTGTCCTCTATTGCCACGAAGGCATTGACAAGGTTGCTGGGAATCTGGTCGTAATCCACCCACAGTCTGTTTTCAGAGCCGTGAATGCGGTCGCCTTCCATTTCGACCCAAATATCATTGCCCGACTCGTCCACATCCTGATAATACATCGATGTGGTCATATTCAGGTTGAACTGCAGATTCTCTATATCATATTCGGGGTCAATGTAATTTTTGATATAAATTATGAACGCAGTTCCCATTATCGCGCCGGTTATAATGCAAACCAAAAGCAGCGTGAGAACAATATTGAAAAAATACTGAAAAATCTTCGCGATATATCTTCCCGCCGTTTTGGTGGCAAACTTCGCATTGTTTTCTTTATTTTTCTTAACCATTTATGTGTTCATCCCTTCAAATAATCACAAGCAGCTGTGCAGGCCGCTATTTTCGGACGATTTTTACGTTTTCCTCTCCGACTAAAAGACAAAACTCGCGGTAAACGTCCCGATCGAGAGCACAGCCGGAGCTCAGACGGTAGCTCTTGCCACTTTCGGCGATATAGACTATCACCGGATTTTGACCGTTGAAAATACCGGCAAGCGCCAATATCTTACTCTCTAATCTATCATTTTTTTGCTCTAAACGCAAGTATATTTTATCATTTTCTTGAAAAACCGGGCCCAAATCGCTGTCCGAATGCGGTGACAACGACTGACTTTGCATGACATTTCGGCCGTTATTTTGGGGTGAAAACGTCACTTTTTCGCTGCCGGCGGCCGTATTTACGGGACGGTTATCGGCACCGTCCGGCTTACTGCCGACGCTCCCCGACGCGTTTCCGAGCCTTGATTCCGCGTTGCCTGACCGAGACCCGGCATTATCTGACCGAAAGCCGGATTTGTCAGCTTCAAAGCCGTAGTTCTCCGCTTCGGCAGCCGAAACAAGGTTTTTTGCAAGAATTTTCGGGTCGTCGTCCTTAAACGACAGCTCGCCCTCAAGCACAAGTATCTCGCCCTCCCTGATAAGCGGCGAATACCTTTCAAACACCCGAGGAAAGACAATCACTTCAACGCTTCCTGTCAGATCCTCTATGCTGACAAAAGCCATTCGGTCGCCCTTTTTTGTCGGCTTTAACTTGACCGAATCAACCATTCCGAGAAGCGTAACGGCGGAGTTGTCGGGCATGGCGGAAAGCTCCTCTGCGTTCGCCGCGCCTATTTTGTCAGACAGCGGTTCATAGCGGTAAAGCGGGTGTCCCGACAGATATACGCCGCAGCACTCCTTTTCATGAGCCAGCTTTTCACGCTCCGGAAATTCCGGTATGTCCGGGTAAACTATATCAGCGCTGAACGCCTTTGTATCCGAACGCACTGAAAACAAATCCATCTGTCCTGCGAGATTTTTGCGGGTTGCGGCCGAAGCGTCGTCAATAAGCTTCTCGCAAACCGCCGCCATGCGGCTTCGGTAGAGTCCGAAGGAGTCCAGCGCTCCGCAGAGTATCAGACTCTCAACCGTTTTCCTGTTTATGCCGTGAGAGCTCATCCTGAATACAAAGTCTTCAAAATCGGCAAATGCGCCGTTTTCGCGTTCCGATAAAATCTCTCTTATAAAGCCCGCTCCCACATTTTTGACTGCCAGCAAACCGAACCGAATGCTTCCGTCCTTAACCGAAAAGCCCATGCGGCTCTCATTTATGTCAGGCGGCAGTACGGTTATCCCGAGCCTGACAGCCTCGGCAACATAAAACGACAGCTTTCCGCCGTCAAGCTGCGAGGTCAGCAGCGCCGCCATATATTCCGCAGGATAATAATATTTCAAATACGCCGTTCTGTATGTGATCAAGCTGTATGCCGCCGCGTGCGATTTATTAAACGCATACTTGGCAAACTCCGCCATTTCATCAAATATTTTCTCCGCTTTATCCTGCGGTATACCGCGCCTTTGCGCTCCGTCCACCTCGACTGTTCCGTCGGGGGCTGTAAGACCGTGCAGGAATATCTCCCGTTCACTCGCCATGACCGACATCTTTTTCTTGCTCATGGCACGGCGCACAATATCCGCCCTGCCGTACGAATAACCGGCGAGCAGGCTGAAAATCTGCATGACCTGCTCCTGATAAATAATACAGCCATGCGTCACCTTCAGTATCGGCTCGGTCTCGGGTACGGTATATTCTATATTTGTTTCATTCTGCCTGTTTTTCAGATACCTGGGGATGGAATCCATAGGTCCCGGGCGGTAAAGCGCGATGGCGGTTGTTATGTCCTCGATGGTTTCCGGCTTCATCTGCATAATAAGCCTGCGCATACCGGCAGACTCAATCTGAAACAGACCGACCGTTGCGCCCGATGATACCATTTTCATGGTTCCCGGGTCATTTTCCGGTATCTTTTCGATATCGAAATCCGGCTGCTCTTCCCTGATAAAATTGACGGCGTCGCGTATTACTGTCAGAAAACGCAGTCCGAGAAAGTCTATCTTCAAAAGTCCTATTTCGGCGATGTCGTTCATAGTGTACTGCGTAACCGTCGAGCCGGAATTAACCGCAAGCGGCACATACTCGCCTATCGGGCGGTCGGTAATTACGACGCCGGCGGCGTGAACGGAAGCGTGCCGCGGCATTCCCTCAAGCAGGCGTGAGACATCGATGAGCTTGCGAACGGTGTCGCTCTCATCATACATTTTTTTCAGCTCCGGCACCTCAGAGAGCGCACGGTCGAGCGTTATATTCAAATCGCGGGGTATTTTTTTGGCGACCGAGTCAACATCCGAATACGGAAGCCCCATGGCTCTGCCGACATCTCTGACGACAGCGCGCGCCGCCATGGTATTAAAGGTGACTATCTGCGCGACATGGTCGGCACCGTATTTACGGGTTACATACTCTATCACCTCATGTCGGCGCTCATAGCAAAAGTCAATGTCAAAATCCGGCATGGTAACACGCTCGGGGTTGAGAAAGCGCTCAAAAAGAAGATTGTAGCGCAAGGGGTCGAGCGAGGTTATTCTGAGGCAGTAGGCCGCAAGGCTTCCTGCTCCCGAGCCGCGCCCCGGTCCGACATATATGCCGTTATCGCGCGCGTAACGCACGAAATCGTGGACAATGAGAAAATACTCGCAAAAGCCCATTTTTTCGACCACGGAAAGCTCGTACTCCAGTCTTGTCATATATTCACCGCGGCGGTCATCCGGTATGCCGCCCTCGTTTATCCGTGCTTCAAAGCCCTCGAGACACAGCTGACGAAGGTAATGGGGTGCGGTTTCGCCCTCCGGCAGGTCGAATTTCGGCAGGCAGTTTCTGCCGAACTCAAATTCAAAGTTACACTTATCGGCAACCGCCCGCGTGTTTTCGAGCGCGCGGGGGCAGTTCGGAAAAGCCTGCTCCATTTCGTCGCCGCTCTTGAGATAGTATTCGTCCGTCTCAAAGCCGAGCGGACGCCCGTCGGAAATGACGCTCGCCGTCTGTATGCACAAAAGTATCGCCTGGCTGTCTGCATCCTCTTTTTTCAGATAATGCACATCATTTGTCGCGACTGTTTCTATTCCGAGCTCCTCGGACAGCCTCAGAAGTGCCGAATTGACCCTGAGCTGATCGGGATAGCCGTGATTCTGAAGCTCAAAATAGTAATCCTCACCGAAAAGCTTCTTAAAGCGCAGAGCGTATTCGCGGGCTCCGTCCGTGTCGCCCGCCAGAATCAACTGCGGAAGTTTGCCGGCAATGCAGGCGGAAAGGCAGACGAGCCCCTCTGAATGTGCGCTCAAAAGCTCGAAATCTATGCGGGGCTTTGAGTAAAAGCCCTCGGTATATGCGTGGGTCACGAGATAAATGAGATTTTTGTAGCCCTCGGCGTTTTTGCAAAGCAAAACAAGGTGGTAATTATTCTTGTCAAGTGAATAATCCTTATCAAAGCGGGTACGCTCGGCACAATAAACCTCACAGCCGACTATTGCCTTCATACCATGCTTTTTAGCCGCCTTTACAAACTCTACGACTCCGTACATTGTGCCGTGGTCGGTAATGGCGACGGTATCCTGACCGAGCTGCTTTGCGTACTCAAACAGACGGTCAATGCGGCAGGCGCCGTCAAGGAGACTGTATTCGGTATGAAGATGAAGATGCACAAAATCTCGCATAATGCAGTTCCTTTCCTTACTGTTTTCATTGATTTGGCGCCGCGTATGTGTTAATATAGTAGTTGTGATAATATATCTTAAAATACAACTTATATTCCATTGTCATTTTATCAAAGAAGTAGGGATTTGTAAATATGAATTCAGGATTTCTGCCGGTCAGCCGCGGGGAAACAGACGCACTCGGTTGGAGCGAACCCGACTTTGTATATGTTACCGGAGACGCATATGTCGATCACCCGAGCTTCGGCGTTGCAATAATATCGAGGGTGCTTGAAGATAAGGGCTTCAAGGTCGCAATACTTGCCCAACCGGACTGGCGCACGGCGGACGACTTTCGCCGCTTCGGCAGGCCGAGGCTCGGCTTTCTCGTAACCGGCGGCAACATAGATTCCATGGTAGCTCACTACACGGTGTCAAAAAAGCGGCGCAGCTACGACTACTATTCCCCCGGCGGAAAAACCGGTCTTCGCCCCGACAGGGCGGTAATAGTCTATTGCAACCGCATACGCGAGGCGTACGGCGATATTCCGATACTTATAGGCGGTCTCGAGGCCTCGCTGAGGCGTTTTGCCCACTACGACTACTGGTCCGACCGTGTAAGGCGCAGTATCCTGTATGATTCCGGAGCCGACCTGCTGATGTACGGTATGGGCGAAAATATAATAACCGCCGTGGCGAAACTGCTTGACCGCGGAGTTCCGATAAAAAAGATACGCAACATAAAAGGCACAGCGGTGCTCACCGAAAAAGATTATGTTCCGAAAGACGAGCATATATTCTTAGGCGATTTTGAAACTCTTAAAAGCGACAAAGAGGCATATGCAAACGCCTTCAGGATACAGTACGACAACACCTGTCCGAAAACCGGGAAGGTGCTTATTGAGGACTACGGCGACCGTCTGCTTATACAAAATCCGCCTATGCCCACTCTGACCCGCGCCGAGCTTGATCGCGTATACGCTCTGCCGTATATGCGCGATTATCACCCGATGTATAAAAAGGACGGCGGAGTTCCGGCTATCAACGAGGTAAAGTTTTCGGTTACGCACAACAGGGGCTGCTTCGGCGGATGCTCCTTCTGTGCTTTAGCTTTTCACCAAGGGCGCGAGGTGGTCTCGCGGTCTGTTCAATCGGTAGTTGACGAAGTGAAAAAGCTCGCGGAAATGCCTGATTTCAAGGGGTACATTAACGATGTCGGAGGACCGACGGCAAACTTTCGCCATATGTCCTGCGAGAAGGCGGAAAGAAGCGGAGTATGCAAGGACAGGCGCTGTCTCGCTCCCACTCCCTGCCCCAACCTGAACGCCGATGAAAGCGAATATGTCGAGCTTCTGCGAGAAATAGAAAAGGTTACGGGCGTCAGAAAGGTTTTCATTCGCTCCGGTATACGCTTTGACTACATGATGTGCGACAAAAGCGACGAATTCTTCCGAAAGCTGGTCCGAGACCATGTCAGCGGTCAGCTCAAGGTTGCGCCGGAGCACTGCTCAAACACGGTGCTTACCCTCATGGGAAAGCCGAATATAGAAATATTTGAAAAATTCAAAAAGCGCTACTTTGAGCTCTCACGGGAATACGGCAAGGAGCAGTATCTTGTTCCGTATCTGATGTCGAGCCATCCCGGCAGTACGCTCAAAGAGGCGCAAAAGCTTGAGCGATACATAAGCGACTGGGGCTATCAGCCCGAGCAGGTTCAGGACTTTTATCCGACTCCGGGAACGGCAAGCACCTGTATGTTTTATACAGGTATAAATCCTTTTGACTTACAGCGCGTATATGTGCCGACCGACCCCAAGGAAAAAGAACTGCAAAGGGCGCTTCTCCAGCCGAACAAGCCTAAAAACCGCGCTGTAATTGCCGCGGCATATCACAGCGGTGTGCTGAAGGCTCCCCGAGAGAAGCAGACGGCCGACGCAAGTAAGAATCACGGCCGCCGCACGAAACCGAAAGGAAAAAAGAAATGACATATCCGTCAACCGTATTTGTAAACAAACCCGAAATCGCGCGGCATTCGGTAAATCCCGAGTTTTTTGAGGATATCAACCTGACTAAACTGCTGTCTAAAAAAGCGCTCGATATAATGGGGCTTGAAACCGACGCTTGCGACATTATGGCACGCAGACAGGTGTTTCGCGACCTTGAGGACAGCGCTTACTCCGAAGTGCTTTCAAATATTCACAGCCTTATGGGAGAAATGCTCAAGACGCAGTCGCTTATCATGAGCCTGAAAGAGACTCTCGAAAAAGGCATATGCTTTTTAGAACTGGCCGAAAAATACGCCGTGCTTATAAGCATATGCGAAAGCTCGCGACGCGACAATCAGCTTCACCGAGCGCTTTCCGACACCGTAGACATCGCCCTCGGCGAAGGCGGAAGAGTGCTGTTTGCAGCTTCACTGACAAATGCGCTGAAAAGCTTTGAAAAACTCAGGCGAACCGAGATCGACCGGAACAGCCGTCTTAACAGCTGTACCGATGAGCCTGCGCTCAACGATATTCTTTTGCGATTTTTCCGGGAAATAACGGTAGATACAGAGTTAAAAAACGTTCCGCGCCGCAGAGTGCACAGCAGTCTTGTCTCGGCTCTCGGACAAAAATGCACAGATGAAGCGGATGTTATCAAGTCCTTCGCCGAAAAGTACAAGGCTCTCTGCGATGTGCCGCTGAACAACCTTTACGACGAGCTGGGGTTTTACATATCTGTCATGGCACTGCTCGACCGTCTTAAAAAGAACGGCATCCCCTACTGCTATCCCGAGATATCCGACACGCAGGAATTCAATGCGACGGCGGCATACGATATATCGCTGCTTGCTTTCGGAGATCAGCAAATTGTGCCAAACGACATACATTTTTCGGACAGCGAACGCCGTTTTTTCCTGACGGGAGCGAACGGCGGCGGCAAAACCACATACATACGAGCCTGCGCCATTACGCTTATCATGTTTATAAACGGCTGTCCCGTCCCCTGCAAAAGCGGCAAAATATCACCGTTTTCACGCATATTCACACACTTTTCCAAGGACGAGCGCTTCGAGGGCAGCGGAAGATTCGTAGAGGAGCAAAAGCGCATCCGCCGGCTCAACGAGCTGTGCGACGGCAAGACGTTCGTTTTACTAAACGAGACCTTCTCCGGAACAGACGAAATCAAGGGGCTTGACGAGACGCTTGAGGAAATGAACGAGCTCAGGCGCCGCAATTCCTTCGGCATTTACGTCACGCACTTCCACGAGATCAATTCCGCGGGATTTCCGATACTGAACGCCGTTATCGACGAAAGCGACTCCAACCGCAGAACCTATAAAATAGTCAGAAGTAACGGCTCCGAATCCTCCTATGCCTTTGATATACTGAAAAAATACTCGCTGACAGCCGACGACCTGAAAAAAAGGCTTACCGACAAATCAGAGGAGGTTGACTGAACGTGCAGAATATTTCACTTTTATATGCAGTACCGGAAAAGCAGAGCGCCGACTATTCCGGAATCATGTACAACCTTCTGTTAGACCGTCTGGCAGACAGGCTGGATGTAAATGTCGCACGGCAAAAGGCATTCGTCGAGACGCTCAAGCACCCGTGCACTGCGAAAGAAAACATTCGCTACCGTCAGGAGATATTAAAGGATCTGACGGTCCGCAGAGAGTTTTTCTCACTGCTGTACTCCGCCTCCTGCAAAATAGAAAAGCAGAGAAAAGCCTTCAAGGAGGACAAAGCCAAGGTATATATGCTCAAGCGCCAGAGCCACGAAACCACCGAAGCGGCAACAAATCAACTGCTGCTTGAAATCGGCGCAACGCATTTGCGTGCCACGCTCGTTATACTCGCGGGTATCCACGAGCTTTTCGGGCGATATTCAGTTACGGCGCCCGGTCTTATATCACTCGACCGAAACTGCGCGCTCATAGCGGAAAGTCCCGATTATCCGAAGGCGCTTGAAGTTCTCGAACAGCTCTCCAACACATCCGACGCCGGTAATCCCACCTATGTCTGTGAGATCAACTCCCAGCTCATGCTTTCCGAATGCAAAATACTGAAATTCAGCGAATGGCAAGGCGAAGCCAAAAAGTCATTTTTCAGCCGTTTTACCGGCAAGGCCGAAAAGGTAATCCCGTTCAGCGGCGCCGTGCTGTCTGACCAAGAGACTCTCGCCGGAATTGCCGCAGAGGCTTATGCCAACATGGGCGGCATAATCGAGAAAACGCTGACTACGCTACTTGAGACGGTTGCCAACCTGCGTTATGAGCTCATGTTCTACGACATGGCGATGAAATATATCGACGCCGTGACAAATCTGAAATATCCGCTCTGCTACCCTGCCGGCGCGCAGAACGGCACCCGCGCGCTTAAAATCGACAGCCTCTACGACCTTACGCTTATTCTGGGGGGCGAAAACGTAATTCCCAACGACGTAGGACTTGACTCAAGCAAGCGCGGAATTCTCATTACCGGCGAAAACAACAGCGGCAAAACCGTATATCTGCGCTCTATCGGCACCGCCTGCATATTCTATCAGGCCGGAATGCCGATATGTGCAAAAAGCGCCGAAATGAGCGTAATGCAATCGTTTCATTCGCAATTTGCAGCAGCAGAAAAAACCGATGAGCCCGAGCTTTTCGGACGGTTTGAGCAGGAGGTCAGCGAGGTTGCGGCAATGGTCGATGAAATCTCTGACAACTCGCTTGTTCTGCTCAACGAGACCTTTCAGACCACCTCGTATGACGAAGGCACAGACGGTATGATACCGATACTCGACTATCTGACCGCAAAGAACTCAATATGGATATTCGTATCGCATCTGAAAAAGCTCATCGGCACCATGCGGGAAAATCGCGATGTCATTCTTTTACAGTCCGACGCGGACGGCTGTGACAAATACAAGATGAAAGAGCTTTGACTTCACAACGGGTTTCCGCCCTATCCGCTTTTCTAAAGACAAATAAAGAGTAAAAAAGTGCTGTCACGGACATTTCGTCTGCAACAGCACTTTTTAATTTTTATTAGACGCGCATATCCGATTCCGGCACAGCGGCGGCACTAATCAGTAAGATTCTGAAACCAGCCATTCCTTTGACCTCTCCAAATCATCAAAGAAAGAGAAGGAAAAAGACGCCTGTACCGACGACAGCGACCGCTTCAAGCGGCGCCTGCCGATTCTGCCAGCGCCTACAAAAGCGACTCGCGCAAAGCGCTTTCCGGGCAAAATCAGGCTGTCTGTCAACCGGCTGATTATTTCATTCGTCAGCACGGTCTCGTCCAGCACCACCGCTACAGCTGAAGGATAAGACGGTCTGCGGAAAACAGGCGTGTCGGCGGCAAGCTTTTCCAGTACAAGCCCGGAATGCTCATACATACCGTCGAGATGCTCAAACCATATTTCTCCGCCCGCATATGCCATTTTGAACGATTTTTTGAGATATCCGGGCAGATTGCGTACCGTCTCGTCTGACATATATTCCCCTCCGAAAGCAATGCAAAGCACATTTTGCAAAAATTCGACTCAATTCATCAGTCTAAATCCAAATAACAAAGGCACTCATACTTATTGTTCTCGATCTCGCCGTCGATAACGGCGGACAGCACCTTATTCAAGCATTTACCTATTTCCGCGCCCTCTTTCAAGCCATGCTCAATCAAATCGTTTCCGTTTATGGCAAGATCCTTCAGCGAAAAGCATTCTTCACGCGAAATAATTTCGTCTGCAACGGCGACAAGACGGTCGGCCGCCAAAAGGCGGTTTTCATCCTCCACTCCGCATCTGAGCTTTCCGCGGGTATCGGCGCGTCGCAGGGCCGCGAGGCGGCAAAGATTATCGTAGCCCAGGCGGTTGAGCAGCCGTTTGACATGTCGCTCGCCTGTGTAAAACTCGTCGCAATGGTATTTTATCAACAGTGCGACGGTATCTGCAGTCTCACTGTCGCAATGCAGTCGACGGAGAACAGAGCGCGCTATTTCCGCGCTTTTCTCGGCATGGCCGTAGAAATGTCCCGAACCGTCCTCATCCAGTGTGAAGCACCCCGGCTTTGAAATATCGTGAAAAAGCGCCGCAAGGCGGACAATCGGGTCTTTTTCCGAGCGGTCGACAACAAATGCCGTGTGCTTATACACATCGAAGTCATGATGACGGCTGTGCTGAAGGAAGCCCACCGACGGCGAAAGCTCCGGAATTATCTCGGTAATTACATCCGAAAACTCTGTGAGAGCGAAGCAGACGTTATCGCCCATAAGAAGCTTATTTAACTCGGAAAAAACTCTCTCCGAAGAAACTGAGCGCACCAGAGTGCGCAGACGGTGCATGGCTTCTGCCGTGGCCGGCTCGATATCCATGGAAAGCTTGGAGCAAAAGCGAACTGCGCGAAGTATCCGAAGCGCGTCCTCGGAGAAGCGCTTTTCAGGTTCGCCCACGGCGCGTATTACTCCCTTTCTTATATCCTCTTCTCCGCCGAAGGGATCGACGAGCCCGTCTTTATCATTGTAGGCAACGGCATTCATTGTGAAATCGCGCCGCGCCAAGTCCTCACGCAGGCTCCGAGTGAAGCTGACGCTGTCCGGGCGGCGGCAGTCGCTGTATGAGCCGTCAACCCGATATGTGGTGACCTCCACCGCACCGCCGTCTGTTATTACTGTAACCGTGCCGTGCTTAAGACCGGTCTCTACGACCCGACAGCCGCTCATTGCGGCTATCGTTTGCTCCGGCAGCGCCGATGTGCAGATGTCCCAATCGTTTACGGGCAGTCCGAGCAGACTGTCACGCACGCAGCCGCCGACGAAATATGCTTCATATCCGCCGTTCA
>JAQXGK010000112.1 GCA_029006345.1 Bacillota bacterium | reverse complement strand
CTCGACGGACAAAAAACCGAGGCAAAAGATATAAGAAAAACAGCGCAGTCAAATGACTGCGCTGTTTTAATGTTTACATTATAGCCTGTATTACTCAGCTGTAGCTGATGTCGTATCGGTATCATCCGACGCCGTGGTTTCACCCTCGGCTGACGTTGTTGTTTCGGCATCGGCTGACGTTGTGGTTTCGGCGTCGGTCGAAGCTGTAGTATCCTGCGTCTCGGCTGCGGTAGTGTCCTCTGTAGCTACCGTGGTAGTGGTGGTCGTTGTCGTATCAACAGATCCGCTTTCGGTTGCCGGCTTCTGTATGACGTAAACAACTAATACAATCACGACGAAAATAATAGATGCTACTGTTGTAAGTTTGGAGAGCATCGCGTCTATGGTTCTGCCCTTGGTCTTGCCGAAGAAAGTTTCGGCGCCGCCTGCGATAGAACCGGAAAGACCGGCCTTCTTACCATGCTGCATAAGAACCGCTACAATGATAAATATTGCGAGGATAACCAATATTACGCACAGTATTGTACTAAGTGTTCCCAATTTGTGAAACCCTCCGTTTCTTTTTATCTCGTGTCAGTTCAATCGCTGATGTAAGGAAGAAGTGCAATCTGGCGAGCACGCTTGATAGCTGTGGTAAGCTGTCTCTGGTGCTTTGCACAGGTGCCTGTTATTCTTCTGGGGAGAATCTTGGAGCGCTCGGACACGTACTTTCTGAGTCTTGCGGTATCCTTGTAATCTATGTGCTCTATCTTGTCAGCGCAGAAAGCGCAGACTTTTTTCTTTTTTCTCATAGGCTTAAAAGGCTTGTTGCTGGGTGCTTCTTTATTCATAACTGAAACCTCCTGTTAGATTTTTCCTTTTCAGAAGGGCAGATCGTCGTCTGCGCCGAGTTCCTCAAAGGCGACGTCCTTGGGAGCAGCGCTGTAGGGAGCGGGCTCGGAAGGAGTAAATGCGTTATTATTTCCTCCGGGCGCGGGACTGCCGTCGGGGCGGCGGTCTACAAAGCTGACCTCGTCGGCAACAACCTCGGTAGCGTAACGCTTCTGATTGTTACTGTCGGTCCATGTGCGAGTCTGAAGACTTCCGCACACGAGAATGCTTCTGCCCTTTGTGAAATATTTGGTAACAAATTCTGCTGTGCTGCGCCAGCAAACGATATCTATGAAATCCGCCTGCTGTGCGTCACCCTGCTTTGCAAAGCGTCTTCCGACGGCAATGCGGAAGCTGGTTACCGGTATTCCGCCGGTGGTCTGCTTGAGCTCCGGGTCGGCAACAAGATTGCCGATCAGGATTACTTTGTTGAATGATGCCATTCCGGATATCCTCCTTACGCTTCCTGCTTGACGACAATGGAACGAAGAATACCGTCGGTAATTCTCAGAATTCTCTCAAGCTCTGCGGGGAATTCATGACCGGCTGTAAACTTTACAAGTGTATAGTGGCCGTCTGTCAGGTCATTGATCGGGTATGCGAGCTTGCGCTTGCCCCAATCCTCAACAGAATCGATGGTACCGTTTTCGGAAATCAGCGCCTTAATCTTTTCAACGAGAGCGGTTGTATCCTCCTCGGAAAGAACGGGACTGATGACGAAAATAGTCTCATATTTGCTTGTAAGCTTTTCCATGATCTACACCTCCTTTTGGACATAAGGCCTTTTCTTTGACAAAAAGGCAAGAAGTAACGGCTTCACACCGTGATACCAGCTTAGTATATATCAACAAGTAATAAAAGTCAAGAAAAAATTACAAATATGTGTACTGTGGGCGCCGACGCAGAGATTGTTCCCGTCGGTGTCTATGCCGAAGCGGGAGCGGTTTGCGGCGCGGTCAATGCATACGGCGGTTTTCCGCGCTCAACACCCGAAAGTCCCCTATGAGCGCTTTACGGTTCGTTTTACTGTACCGGCCGTAATTTTTCTCCTGTTTTTTTGTGTTGTTTTTACTAATTTTATACCTTATACAGCCGCAATTCAATAGCGCTGACGAAATTAGACAAAATCGTGTCTTGATAAACAGGTTTGCCTTGATAAGCGACGGATTTTGTTATATAATGTAGAAGTAAAAAAATACAAAAGCATAGGAGTAAAGTGAAAATGATAAATGAAGACATCGCATTCCTTCAGAATGCCGACCCCGAGGTTGCGGCGGTAATATCGTCCGAGCTTGCCAGACAGAAGCGCAATATCGAGCTTATCGCAAGTGAAAACATAGTTTCCAAGGCAGTGCTTGCGGCGGCAGGCACGGTGCTTACCAACAAATATGCCGAGGGTCTTCCCGGCAAGCGTTACTACGGCGGCTGCGAGGAGGTCGACAAGGTCGAAAACATCGCCATCGAACGTGCCTGCAAGCTGTTCAATGCCAACTTTGCAAACGTTCAGCCCCACAGCGGCGCACAGGCAAACAGCGCGGTATATCTCGCTCTGCTCAAGCCGGGCGACACGGTACTCGGTATGAGCCTTGCTCACGGCGGACACCTGACTCACGGCAGTCCGGTAAACCTTTCAGGCAAGTATTTCAACTTCATTTCCTACGGTCTTTCGAGCGAGACTCACCGCATAGATTATGATGAAGTTGAGCGTTTGGCGGTTGAGAACAAGCCCAAGCTTATCGTTGCGGGCGCTTCGGCTTATCCGAGAGCCATAGACTTCGCACGCTTTGCCTATATCGCGCACAAGGTCGGCGCATACCTCATGGTCGACATGGCGCACATCGCCGGACTTGTAGCCGCAGGACTTCATCAGAACCCCATGGATTACGCCGATGTTGTCACCACCACTACTCATAAGACGTTGCGCGGTCCCCGCGGCGGTCTCATCCTCACCAGGGACGAGGAGCTTGCAAAGCTCATGAACAAGGGAGTATTCCCGGGTATGCAGGTCGGCCCGCTCATGCACATTATCGCGGCCAAGGCCGTTTGCTTCGGTGAAGCGCTCAAGCCCGAGTTCAAGACCTATCAGCAGAACATCGTAAACAATGCGCATGTTCTTGCGGATTGCCTCACGGAAGAAGGCTTCGACCTTATTTCGGGCGGCACAGACAACCACCTCATGCTGGTTGACCTTCGCAGTATGCACCTGACCGGCAAGGAGTTCGAGCACCGTCTCGACGAGGTGTATATCACCGTCAATAAAAACGCTATCCCCGATGACCCCGAAAGTCCGTTTGTTACGAGCGGTATCAGAGTCGGCACACCTGCCGTTACCTCTCGCGGCTTCGGCGAAAACGAGATGCGCGCCATCGCAAAAATGTTCAAGACCGCGGCAACCGATTTTGAACCCAACATCGAAAAGCTCCGTGTGGAAGTAAATGAGCTTTGCCGCAAGTTCCCGATTTATGAGTAATATCATTATAGATTTCCACACCCACGCTTTCCCGGAAAAAATCGCGTTAAAGACAATGCAGCTCCTGAGCGGCATCGCAAACACCCCGTTTAACGGCGACGGTACGCTGCGCGCTCTCGGCGAAAACCTGAGGGAAAGCGGCGCCGACATGTCGGTAGCGCTGAATATAGCGACAAATCCCCCGAAAACTCAAAAAATCAACGACTGCGCGGCGGGAAACGACTATTTCGTCTCGGGTTATCGGGAATTCGGCAAATTTGTTCAGTTCGGTTCGGTACACCCCGATACCCCGGATGTAATGGGCGAGATCGATCGCATTGCAGACATGGGACTGCGCGGAATAAAGTTTCACCCCGACTATCAGGGCTTCCATGTCGCAGAGGAGCGCATGTTCCCGATATATCGAAAGATAGCGTCGCGGGGGCTTATCGCACTGTTCCACGGCGGCTTTGACCCGCAATCTCCGAATGACGTTCACTGTCCGGCAGAGCAAGCGGCACAAATGCTTGAGCGTGTACCGGAGCTCACGGTGGTGCTGGCTCACATGGGCGGAAATATCTGCGAGTATGAGAAGAGCTGCGAATTGCTTTGCGGCAAATTTGAAAACCTCTACCTCGACACGGCGTTTTGCGCCGGAAACGCTTCGCCGGAAATCATGATTGAGATGATAAAACGCCAGGGCGCCGAGCGCGTGCTGTTCGGGAGCGACTTCCCGTGGCATACGACAGAAGAGGAGCTTGCATTTATCCGCTCCCTGGGTCTCAACAGCCGCGATGAAGCGGCAATACTCGGCGAAAACGCCGCACGGCTTTTGAAAATCGATATTTAAGCAGAAACAATCGGAGGGGTTTCATTATGAACACACCCTTGGCAGAAAGAATGAGACCGCAAACCTTTGACGAGGTTTGCGGTCAGAAGCATATTCTCGGTGAAAACGCGCCGCTGAAACGTCTGCTTGAAGCCGGCAAGCTGTCAAATATGATTTTTTACGGCCCGTCCGGAACGGGAAAGACGACTGTAGCGGGAATTATCGCAAAAAATGCCGGAATGGAGTTTCGGCGGCTGAATGCGACCACCGCGACAAGCGCCGATGTGCGCGCCGTGATAGACGAGAGCGACAGTCTCATAGGCGCGGACGGAATACTCCTGTATATAGACGAGCTGCAGTATTTCAACCGTAAGCAACAGCAGACATTGCTCGAATACATAGAGGATGGCCGTATAACGCTTATCGCCTCGACAACGGAAAATCCGTATTTTTGCATTTATAAAGCTATAATTTCCCGTTCTGCGGTGTTTGAATTCAAACAGCTTGAAAAGGGCGACATCCTTCCCGCGCTTGACCGCGGACTCGCACGGTTGAATGACGAAACCGGCGGGCACAAGACCGCCTCGGCCGAAACGCTGAGTGAAATTGCGTTTATGAGCGGCGGCGATGTCCGCAGTGCCTTGAATTCGCTCGAGCTTGCTTACTATGTCAGCAGAGATGAAATAACGGTTTCCGATGCGCGATCAGTCTCGCCCAAGGGCTACCTTGCCTATGACCGCTCGGCGGATGACCATTACGAGCTTGTCAGCGCACTGCAGAAATCCATACGCGGCTCGGATGAGAACGCTGCGATTTTTTACCTCGCCAAGCTCTTGGAAAGCGGTGATTTGCTTTCTCCGTGCCGTCGGCTTCTGGTAATTGCGAGCGAGGATATAGGCCTTGCGTTTCCGATGGCGGCGGCCATAACCAAGGCGTGCGTCGACAGCGCGCTGCAACTCGGTCTGCCGGAGGCTAAAATTCCGCTTTCGGAGGCGGTAGTCATGCTTGCCACCGCGCCGAAATCCAATACCGCATACATGGCGTACAATGCCGCGGCTGCGGATATTAACAAAGGCCTCGGTAAGCAAAAGGATATGCCGTCTTACTTAAAGAACAATCATTTCTTCGGAGAGGGTGAACAAAAGGGAGACTATCTGTACCCGCACGACTTTCCGAATTCCTGGGTAGAACAGCAGTATCTGCCAAACGACCTCAAGGACAGAATCTATTACCGCTTCGGTCAAAACAAAACCGAGCAAGCGGCGCTTGATTACAGAAACAAAATCAGAAAGGACAGGAAACAGTAATGAAAAAAAACAAAGATGCGGCACAGCACGCGGTATCCGGCGCAAAAAACTTTATCAGTGGATTTAAGGCGTTTATCGGGAACAAGAATGTCATGAATATGGCAATCGGTGTCGTAATAGCGCAGACCTTCGGCAAAATCGTGACCTCGCTTGTGGACGATATCATCATGCCGCTTTTGGCGCTCGGTATGGGCAAGGCCGACTTCAGCGAAATCGTTTGGACCCTGCGCGAGGCGGAGGGAGATACACCGGCAGTAGTAATGAATGCAGGCGTATTTATCAGTTCGATAATCAATTTCCTTTTTGTAGCTCTTTGTTTATTTATTGTCGTAAAGGCGCTGACCTCAGCGCAAAAGCGCATGGAAAAGCTCAGAAACAAGCCCGAGGAGCCGGAGCAGCCCAAGGAACCCACAACAGAGGAAAAGACTCTTGCGGCACTTGAGAATATAGAAAGCATACTTGCCAATATCGCAGAAAATAAAGATTCGCTCTCTTGACAAGCGTATAATTAATAGTATAGAATGTTCCCTGTGGTTTACAGGGAACATTCATATCCGCCCTTAGTTCAATTGGATAGAATATCAGATTCCGATTCTGACGATGTGGGTTCGATTCCTGTAGGGCGGGCCAAACGAAAAAGTCGCTTGATGTAATCGAGCGGCTTTTTCGTTTGTATTATTCATTATTAATTATTCATTCCTTCAATATTCATTTAAGCGACTTTTTCAAATGAATAATGAATATTGAAGCCGCTGCGCTAATGAAAAGTGAATAATTGATTTTCACTCTTTAATTTGATATAATCTTTAGAGAAAGGCTGTGAATTTAATGCGTGATAATATTCTAATAGATAAATCAATAACCTTTGCCTCAAGAATAATAAAGCTCAATCAATATCTTGTTAAAGATAAAAAGGAAAACATAATTTCTAAGCAAATCGTTCGCAGCGGAACTTCAATCGGTGCTAATATCAATGAGGCTAATTACGGTCAAAGCAAAGCGGATTTTATTTCCAAATTACATATTGCATTGAAAGAAACTGCCGAAACTGAATATTGGATTAAATTATTGCAGTTATCCGAATATATAAGCGAAGAAATGGCAACTTCATTATTAAATGATTGTCTTGATATCAAACGCATCTTAATATCTTCCATAAATACCGCAAAGGAAAATAACAAATGAGGTTTTAGTATAACTAAAAAAGAATTAATAGAATATGTTTAACTATATTTGAAAAAATATTGAAGTTAAAAATTGTATAATTAAAAATATTTAACCCGTATCTAAATTGCACCCACAAGCCAAACGAAAAAGTCGCTTGATGTAAATCGAGCGGCTTTTTCGTTTGTATTATTCATTATTAATTATTCATTCCTTCAATATTCATCCTAAATTCCCGTCCGAATTATCCTATACGTGCTGAAAAAAGGCTTAAATAAGCGGTTTTCTCAAAAAAATATGAGAAAAAAGCTTGAATTTTTTGTGGAAATATGGTATAATTAGGCTATACTTTATAAGGTGGGTGATAGTATGGCTTTAAATAAATCTGTATTGGTGGATATTCCCGAGCACGGTATAGCGTATAAGAAGGTGTCGGGAAAAACTTATGTATATTATGTGACGGC
>JAQXGK010000111.1 GCA_029006345.1 Bacillota bacterium | reverse complement strand
CTTAATATTATATTATAAAAGCTCTGTTTTTGCAAGGGGTTTGCGAACGACAAACAAAGAATTCTCGTTAAAAACAAAAAAGTCACTTGCCGCCGCATTAAAGAAAGCCATGGTAACCAAAAACTTCCGAAAATCCGGCTGAACGAGCCGGCAGCCGAATGTAATATCAACCACAAGACATCGGTATTATTGCCAAACGGTTCAGAATATGCTATACTGGAAGCGCAGATATTTAACGGAAAGATATTTATGACGCTCATAAGAAAGGGTTGAAGATATGGCTATAGACAAGAAGCTTGTTGACAAGTGGTGTGAAGAAATAAAGGGAAAAGGCAGTCTTGATCAGCCAGTTCTCGGAGCGATCCTAACCCCTCTTTGCAAGGTATGCAAAAACGCTGATTTTCATTACGGAACCTGGGATGCCCCGGAATGCTCCGTGTACGGCAAAATGCCTAAAGAAATCATCGACTGTAAGTCATATGATTGTCCACACTTTTCAAAGGATGAAAAATCAAGGTGTTGCAAGTTTTTCACATTCGACGAAAACGGAAAGGCCACTCCAAAGCACAAATAACCAAACCTCATAAACCGCCCACGAAAAGTGAGCGGTTTTCTTATGCCCTGACGCATACCGCAACAAGATAATAATGCCCGAACCGGTACACACATTTGTATCGGCTCGGGCTTTTATTATGCACAGATTTAATTTGCTACGGCAAACAGAATCTGAATTTTGACCGGAATGTCGTAAAACTACCAACGCCAGGAGGAAAGAACCTCGTATAAAAAACTGTAGGCGGAAAGGAAAACTATGACACGCGAAGAAATCAAAAAAATTCTGCCGGATGTGTCGGACGATGCCTTGAAGCAGATCCTGGACATTAACGGCAGAGACACAACTGCGGCTAAAGGCAGTGCGGATAAATACAAATCCGACCTCGACGCCGCAAAGGCAGACCTCGCAAAGGCTAACAATACTATCAAGGAGCTCGAAGAGAAAAAGGGCAACGCCGACGCTTTACAGGCAGAGATTGATAAGTACAAGAAAGCCGAGCAGGATCGCAAAGCGGCTGAAGCTGCCGCGGCTGAAGCAAAGGCGCTTGCCGCGCGTTTTGACGGTTTGGTTCCGGAAGACCGAAAATTCATAAATGAATTTACTAAAAACGGCATTCTCAGCGAATTCAAGGACGCTTTAGCCAAAGACGAAAACAAAGGCAAGGGCGACAAAGAAATATTTGACGCACTTATCAAAGACCGCGAAGGCATATTTGCCAGCCCTAACAGCATTGATATCCCCGGCGCCGGCGGTGGGAATGCGAAAGAAATCGACGATGATGCCGTTCGCTCAATAATGGGTCTGCCGCCTATCAAAAAATAAACATGAAGGAGAATAATTACCATGCCTAATGCTATTACAACATTCAAAAAGTATATAGACCTTCTTGACGAGGTCTATAAGAACGCATCGCTCACCTCTGACTTGGACGGCGACGCCTCTCTTGTCAGAGCGGGTGCTAATACCAATGAGATAATCATTCCGAAGATCTCTATGGATGGGCTCGCCGACTATTCGCGCAATTCCGGATACGTCAAGGGTGATGTCACTCTGACAAATGAAACGGTCCAGTTCAACTACGACAGAGGACGCAAATTCACCATTGACGCTATGGACAACGAGGAGACCGCTGGTGTTGCTTTCGGCAAGCTCGCAAGTGAGTTTATCCGCACTAAGGTTGCTCCTGAAATGGACGCGTTCCGTTTCGCAAAATATGCAGGAATGCCCGGCATATCCACTGCCGCTGCGGCAACTCTCGCATCAGGAACGGATGTTTTGGCAGCGCTCGTAGCGGCGCAGAACAAATTGGACGAGGACGAGGTCCCCGCCGACGAAAGATACTTGTACATCACTCCCACCCTCTATAACTCGGTATTTGCTGTTGATACAAACAAGTCGAAGGAGGTACTCGCGTCCTTCGCAAAAATCATGAAGGTGCCGCAGACAAGATTCTATACCGCTATCGACCTGTACGATGGCACCTCAGTAGGCGAAACCGCGGGCGGCTTCGTCAAAGATTCTAGCGGTAAGGATATCAACTTTATGGTTATCCATAAAAAGGCGATACTCCAGTACCCCAAGCACGTTGTTAACAAGATCATCACACCGGAATCCAATCAGAGCGACGACGGATGGATGTTCTTCTACCGCGCATACGGCCTTGCGGACGTGTACGAGAACAAGGTTGCGGGTATTTATCTGCACAACAAAGCGTCTTAAGGATGGTTGATATGAGAGTAGTAGGACGTATTGATCCGGCTGTTCCTGTTGAAAAGCCCTTTGAAAAGCGAACAGTCAAGGAGCTTCTTGAGCTTGCCGCTGCACGCGGTATATCAATTCCCGAAGGCGCAAAAAAAGATGATATCCTCGGCTTGCTTAACGGCGAGTCGGATCCAAAGTCAGAGTGACGGAAAGGCGGCTTAAATGTATATAAGCTATGATGATTACTTGGAATACGGCGGCAATATACAGGACGAAGCCGCCTTTAATCTCTATGAAGCACGCGCAGGTGCGTTGCTTAACAAAATAACGCAAGGCAGATTGAACGGCGCTGCCGATATTCCTTTGGAAGTCAAGGCAGTATACCCAGTGCTTATTGATATTCTGGCCGATAGCAAGAACGATGAAGCGGTATCCGGTTTTTCAAACGACGATGTGTCAATATCATATTCGTCGCCGGAAACGGTTGAGTCAAAGTTCACGCGAAAGGCACTTGAATATCTGCCTGACTATTTAGTATACCGAGGTGTTGATTGATGGCTTGCGCAGATTTTAATAAAACTGTCACCGTCTTTTGCCATTACCGCGACACTGTAAATCAAAAAATAAATTGGTATAAATTCACTGTGCAGAATGCCTTTACAAAAGTCGAGGTAAAAACAGCTTTTGACGGTGCCGCAATAGCGCAGACAGCAAGTTATATTTGCCGCATAGCCAAAAATCCGCTGTATGTATCGCCCGAGGCGTGGAACGCACTGCAGAATAAATCAGAGCGTTTCACGCTGAAGCCCGGTGACATCATATACTTTGGTGCTACTTCGGATACTATATCGGACGGCAGCTCGGGCAACGATTTCCTCAAGGCGCACAGCGGCAATGCTTTTACAATTAAGGTTGTGCGCAATAATTCCGATTTCTTCGGTCTCGGAGAGCATTACTTTTGTTCGGGGGTGTGACTGAATGGCAGTTCAAGTTATTGTAGATAATGTTGCAATACAGTCTAAACTTGCAAAGCTTATAGATGACGATGTAAAACGGTTTGCACAGTATAGTTTTTATAAGCATATGGCGAAATTTATACCTCGTGACACCGGATTGTTAATGACAACTATGTCAGTTAATCTGGGAGACAAAACAACGCGCCTAGACGATGCAACAATCCGAACCCTTGCTCAATCGAGCGGTAATATTACCGTAGATGGCGTTCGATTCACAGCTCCCTATGCAATAAAGATGTATTTTGGAGATGGATTCAATTTCCGACGAGATATGAATCCACTCGCTATGTCTCACTGGGATAAAGGAGTTGACAAAGAAGTGCTGTCACGTGAAATTGAACGTTATATACGGACAAGAAAGGTTAATGTATGAGTAAATCCATAAACAAAAACCAGGCAGTATGGGATTGGGTCAAAACGTATCCAGGTATAGAACTTCTCGGATTTAATTTCGGTGCAGTTCAAGACGGCGTGTGCAATCTTATACCAGAACCGAGCGACACGGTAGCGAAAACATATATTGATGGCACCGTCATGAAATATTATGTATTCGCTGTAACATGGTACAAAGATTTTGCGACAGAACCGTTTTTGGCAGAAAACATCAACGATTATTCTGCTGTCCAGTCTTTTATTGACTGGGTTGCAGAGCAAAACAAAATTCGGTCGTTTCCCGACTTTGGAATCGGCAAAACAATAGACCGTGTTAAATGTTTGCAGGACCAGCCGAGCACATCAAATCAGACTGACAATCTTGCAAAATATATGGTCAGAATTCGAATTGAATACATAGAGGAGGAATAATTATGTCAGTTGAATCATTTAATCTCGTTGATAAGCAGCTTGCGGAAAGAAAGCTACTTGTCACAGCAGTAAACACAGGGACTTCGAGTGAGCCTGTATGGGAAGTCGTAGGTGTGCGTGTCGAAGATAGTTCTATCGATTACAATCCCGATACAGAAACTTTTACTGATATTCTCGGCATCACGTATACTGATATCAAAAAAACCGAACCCGCTCAGGATGTCGAACCATTCACCATTCGTGGTGGTTCTATTCTCGCGGCGCAACTTGATGATATTATGCAAAGAAATGCCTTGTCTGAGTTGTCTTTGTTTGATGTTCTTGTTATCCGCGGGTTTTATGGAACTTCGACAAATGGATACAAAGCAGAAAAACACAGCGGATGCACAATAGAGGTTAAAAGTATCGGAGGAGATTCAAATGTGAATATGCCTATCTGTATTCATTACAGCAATGATAAAACATTTGGAACGGTAAACTCATTGAAATCTCCGATAACATTTACAGAAGACTGAGAAAATGCCCCGCTGCAACATAACTGCGGCGGGGCAAAATGTTGCACTTTGATTATACATATGGTATAATTAATTACCATTTAATAGAGAGGTGCGTAAAATGGGCGCTTACGGCTCCCCTGAATTACATCCGAACTTAAACAACGATAATAATTACAAGCTTAATCACAAAATGGTTGAGTGCAAGAAATGTCATGCGCAATACTCGGATGTCTATACGAAATGCCCTCAATGCGGTCAAAAGCGTTTCTCCAGTGGTAAGTTGGCAGCAATAATGATTATTATATGCGTCATATCGGTTGGGTTTGTTTTTTTTGCGTTTAATAACGGACTGTTTGATGCTTATTTCCTGTCCAATGTAGATACTGATATCGAAAACAATACGACTCAGTATAGCAACTCGCCGGAAAGATCGAATGATATCATTACGACAACAACTGCACAGAGCGGTACCACATCGCCGACCAACTCATTTGAGGCCATTTATAATGAATACGCTACTAAATTGGAAGCGTACACGCCTATAGCAATAGCAGACTTCAAGGCAAAGGTCAATGAAAACGACAGCGGTTTGAACGGGCTTTATGATACAATTGAAAAGCACGCGCTAAAATTCACGGAGATCTATAATGAAGGTGACAAAAAAATACGCGACCTTTATTATAACAGCGGTAGCGGAAAAGTAAGAGATGCACAACGCTATTTAGACATGTTGCAAACCGTAAAAAATAATGAGTATGACAGATTCAGCAGTGAATGTATAGCGTATCTCATTAGTTAAAAGAATAAGGGTGATAGGAGCACGAAGTCGTGCTCCTTTTAATTTGAAAGGAGTAACTATGGCAGAACTAAATCTTAATATAAACGATGGCAAAGAAAAGATATATGTTAATAAGGAAAAATATGGCGAAGACCGTGTGATTTATATAAACCTCGATGACAACGGAATTTTTGAGAGGTTAAAGAAAGCCAACGAGAAAATAAAAGCGTATTGCACGGAGCTTTCAGCGACAGCAGAAACAGATACACGCGATATAATTGATGTTTTTGCTGAAACTGATTCAAAAATACGTGAGCAGATCAATTATATCTTCGACAACGAAAAAGTGTCTGATATGGTTTTTGGGAGTACATATTGCACAGCTGATGTCGGCGGAAAAATGTACATTGAAGAATTTATGGAAGCAATCATGCCGCTAATAGAGGAAAAATTCAGAATCAGCGCAAAAAAAACAATCAAAAAGATAGATAAGTATCTTATAAAGTAATGTTGTTCTCTTTGCCAAAAACTCTATCTATCGGCGGCGTAGACTATAAAATACGAACCGATTTTAGAGACATACTCAAAACAATATCTGCACTTGATGACAACAACCTTAGCAACGATGAAAAAGTTATGGTTGTTTTTTTCAATTTATATCCTGATTACAGCAAAATACCAAAGACAAATATAGTTGAGGCTATTGAAAAAGCATACTGGTTTATCGATGGTGGCAGGGATTACAAAAGTAGTAATCCAAAGCCATCCTTGATGAATTGGGAGCAAGACTTTCCTCTAATTATTGCTCCAATCAACAGGACACTCGGTTACGAGTGTAGAGATTCTGAATATCTTCACTGGTGGACTTTTCTCGGTGCATATAACGAAATTGGTGAATGTTCGTTCTCTACTGTTGTAAGCATTCGCAATAAAAGAATCAGGCACAAGAAGCTTGAAAAATGGGAACGTGAGTTTTATGAAGATAACAAGGAACTTGTCGACCTGAAAGTAAATATTTCAAAAGAAGAGGAAGATTTAATTAACGATATATTGGGGGTCGAATAATGGCTGATTTGTTACTGTCTGTAGGCTTTGACCAAAGTCAGATAGACAAAGATGTCGGGAAAATGACATCAAAGCTTATGCGCGAAACCAGAGAGTTAGAAAAGCAAAAAAAACTCCGTCAAGATTTGCTTGATAAGAGCAAGCAACTACAATATCAAATGGATTTGATTGCAAAAAACGGGGGCACAAATTCTAGCGAATATAGGAAAATGGCTCGGAGCATGGCTGAACTTGACGAGCAGGTCGAAGCTATTGAAACTCGAATGAGCTTTTTATACGATGATTCTGCAAAACTTAAAGCCAATATTGATCGAGCTCGAATGAATCCCGAATCGTATGCCAAATCACAAGGCTACATAAAAGCAGCCGCCGATGAATCTGATAGAATAAAAAGTAATATAGCCTCAGCAAACAAAACCGCCAGAGAAGCCTCTGAACAGTCAAAAAAAAACAAACGAGATTTGTCCGAGGCGAGTGACAGTTGTCAGAAAATACAGAGCACAGCTAAAAGCACAGCAAGCCTTTTTGACAAGTTCAGCCGGAGAGTTAACAAGTTCATCAAAAACGTTTTCATTTATTCAGTTATTCTTCGGGCGCTTAGAAAAATATCTTCCGTTGTTGGTGATCTTGTTGAAAAAGACGAAGAGTTATCAAAAAGTACAGCGAAGATAAAAGGGAATCTCCTTATGGCAGCGTCTCCTTTGTGGGAAAGTCTAAAACCTGCGCTTCAGGAGCTGTTGCAAATAGGCGTCGAACTGTCGGCGCTACTGGCAAAAATAATAAATAGTTTTTTGGGGAATACTGCGGAAGAAGCAGAAAAGTCAGCCAAATCTTTGCAAAAAATGGCTGATGCTTCAAAAGAAGCCAAAAAACAACTTGCCGGATTTGATACGCTTGACATTCTTAACAATACAGATACCAACAAAAGCACAGATCCAATTTTTGAGAACTGGGACAATCTCGACCTATCACGAGCAAAACTGATATTAGAGATTGCTGCAGTTCTTTTGCTTTTGCATTGGATGAAAAAACTCGCATCTACAACAGGGTTGCTTGACAAGCTGTTCGGCAAGAAAAACCGAACGCTTGAAAATCAAACACGAGATACACAAGCTGAAGCGGATGCAGTAAGCGTACTAGAAGGCGCTCTCGAGCTTGCCGGTGTCGGTGCGCTCAGCTTTTCCGATATATTAAGTAAGCTTGGGAGCGCGTCTATTGATAATTTGCCTGATTCTATAAGTGATGCATTAAACAGCATATCCGGATATTTTGGCAAATCAGAAGAAGACATCGGAAAAAGCGTTGATGGTGTCACTGATTCTATCGAAGAAGGCTTAAAAAGCATTGATGGAAGTCTCGGCACAGCAAAAGAAAACTTTGGGCAAAGCATTGATGATACCAAAGTTAAGATAGACGATTCCATAAGTGCCGCAACAAACCTTCCTGAAAAGATCAGCAATTCAATCCTACAACCGATTACGGAAAAACTGACAGATTTTGCGGGGAACACTGTTCCGAACTGGTATAAATCGATCCTGTTCAGTATTGGCACCGATTTTTTGCCAAGACTAAATTCTAATCTATCAGGCGCCTTTGATTCGGCGTTATCTTCTGTTAAAGACAAGCTAACTGAATTTACAAACAATACTTTACCAAACTGGTATGCTGACAGTTTATCGCCTGCACTTGATGACCTATATAGTGCTATTAATCATAAACACGAATCCTGGTATAAAACATTCAATTCTATTGGCGAAACCTCGGCCGAAAGCGGATATGTAGCTGAAAACTCTGATACTACTGTGCAAGATATAAACGACCGAGTGGTTGACGAGTTAACGTTTTTATTCGGCATATATGCTGCAAAGGAAGGCGCTATCAAGTGGGAAACAGATATATATAACCACGATAATTCAGATGAATTATTAGGATCCATAGGGGATAGCTTCGGAGATGCATGGAAATACCTAAAGCACGCTTTTTCAGCAGTAGGTTCTCTTATAGGTTTGCCAGCACTTGCGACGGGTGCAGTAATTCCTGCTAACCGTCCTTTCTTGGCTATGTTAGGCGATCAAACAAGCGGAACCAACGTGGAAGCGCCCCTATCCACAATCAAGCAAGCTGTAGCTGAGGTTCTTAGCTCTTATGGCGGCGGGTTTGGCGGCGGTACTATAGTGCTTGAGTTGGACGGTAGATCCTTCGCGCGCGCGGCGGTTCCCGCGATAAACAAGGAAAATGCAAGATTATCTGTAAAGGCGGTGAATAAGTAATGGCGCAGAATTTATTTTCGTGGAACGGTGTTTACTATGATGTCATAATCCTCGACCTTGAACGCACATTTGAAAAGCTATCAGGAGAAAAAAGCGGACGAACGCAGGACGGCAATATGTTTATAGATCCGATCGGCACTTTCTATAATTATACCCTAACAGTTGCACGCGGCAAAAACTGTTCTGTTAAAGATTACGATGCTTTTTGGGAAGCTATAAGTACACCTACAGCTTTTGGTACACTTAGCGTACCGTATAACCAATCCAGCTATCTCTTTTATGCGTACATAACGACCGGACGCCAAAAACTCAAGGTTGTAAAAAACGGCGTTAAATACTGGGACAGCGTGCAACTACAATTTATAGCTAAATCCCCCAAGCGATTACCGAATCGAGGTTAATATGGCAGCGAAGATAATAAATCCGAGTTATATATATATTCAAAACAAAGAATGCATTTCAAACATTACCGACACAGGACAATCTAGCACGGGCATTGCTTTAAAGGACGATATAATCAATTTTCCCGCAGAAAAAGTAGTATACGCCGATTTGTCAGGCAACGGATGGAATCTTCTTAACGATGTACTGTGGATATCAAATACCGAAACACCTAATTGCTCGTGGGTTTCTAGTACAATATCTAATGCTGATTGCAACATCACCGACGAAAGCATAACTATTAGTTCTGAATCATCTTACATAACTAATCCGCGTAGCATAACAATAAACTTCGGGAAAGATTATTGTACTGATTTTTCTATTTTGTTGAACGCAACATCGTCTAGTACGTCGTCGACCACATCAGAAGAAATAGTAGTCACTTCAAATAGCAGTAAATCCGTTAAGAGAGCCATAACAAAATTAGAACCTGGACAAGAAATCAAATCGATAGTTATTACATTTTCAAAGACGCACATGCCAGAGCAATTCGTTTATGTCGACGGCATTATGCTCGGAGAATTCGAGGAGTTTTCCGACTTGAAAAATCTTGAATTGACACAAGAAATTGATGTTCTGAGCACCGACCTTCCAATTAACGAGCTGTCAGTTACTATACTATCTGATACCACACTTACGTTAGATAAATTCAACACATTGGACGCTTATGACAACTTCGGAACTTATCGCGGTAGATATTATATTGATTCGGTATATACCGATGATAATATGTCTTACGATGTAATCGCGTATTCAGCGGTGTTTCTACTCGACAAGTCAACAAGCTCCGATTCTGGTCCTTTAGTAGAACGTGATTTTCCGACCATGCTTAGAGGTTTTGGATTATCAAGTGAAAAGAGGGTGTGTCCAGATGATATAAAATTCTTCTATAAAATAAGAAATCAGACAAATCGTGATGTTTTGCAAAAGGTTTGCCAAAGCACCGGTACTTATGTGGATTGTGCTAATTCTGACAAGCTTTGCATTAAAGATGCCGCACAGTACATTGGTACTATATCAACAAAGGGTAAAATAGCAAGTAGTCGTGTGCTTGGACGAGTAAGGGTAATCAACTCTGAACTATATAGCAAAGTGATATCATCATACAATAAATACTATTATGACCCTACTGCAGAGATAATTGCTGACATTCCTATCTTGCCGGGCGAAACAGTATATATTGATGTGAATTATCCACTTGGCACTGTGGGGCTTGATAGTTGGTCATCAAATGCGTCGCGGACTGATTTTGAAGTATCTTCATACGGAGATTATCAGATCAGAATCATAGACAAGCGTGATTCTGGTTCGGATGCAACTTGTAGCGTAAGAGTTACCTATTACAAGGTAGGTAGTGTCACAACTGATGAGGCTATTAACGACAATTTACCGGACGATTCGACCGGAGCAGAAACCCTTGTGATCGACGATAATGATTATCGTGCAGATTCGCGACGAACTGACGTTATGGCTTTACGAAAATCTTATATCCAGCATAACAAGGAAATAGAAGCGGATATAATTCTAGGATCGGTCAATGTAGGAGAAATGTGGAATATAGAAACATATGTCGGAACAATATACAAAGTGCTGATTACATCATTGATAATCGATGGTAGCGGCACGCCGACTGCGCACATGAAAGGACTGGTGTGGTAAATGGCAGTATGGACTCAGCACACATCGCCGCCGGATGTAATGACGGCAGAAATACTTAATGAGTACGAGCAAAACGGAGAATATCTCGCGGCACAAATAGGCGTCACACTTATAGCATCATACAAATACACGGCTAAAAAGTCGACGACACTATCGCAGCTGATTACGTATCTTAAAAGACAGGAAAATCAGTGCTACAGGCTTTCCTCAAACGGTAGCGGCGCTCCGTATGATGTCGAGTACGAAAGAAACGAATGGAACGCCGACACGTCGCCTATCACCGCAATCCAAAAATGGATTGATTTTCAGAATGCTTGTTATGCAACGCTTTCAAACTCGTAATCGCTTGGCAATTTATCGACATAAGGAGTTGATTAAATTAAATGGACCTGAAAATATCATGCAGTCATCAAAAGCTTAGTCTGTTAAACAAATCAAAACCGGTAGCCGACAGCGTGGATTATTTGACGCTGTCGTTTTCTTTCAGTGCCGACTGGGATGGCACGGCAAAAACAGCGGTATTTACGCACGGCGATAACACATATACACAGCTCCTCGACAGCGACAGTATTATAGTGCCGCACGAGGTTATCGCGTCGCCCGGATTTGATTTATCGGTATACGGCTCCGTCGGCACCAAGCGTATCACCGCCGACGTCATCAATATCCCGGTGGCGGTATCCGGGTACAAGGACGGCCAAACACCCGAGCCGCCCACGCCGACCGTGTATGATCAGATAATATCGCTTTGCGGTGATGCACGCGACACGGCACGGTCAGTCAGAGACGACGCTGACAACGGCAAATTCACGCCAAACCGCGGCGTCGACTATTGGACGGACAGTGACAAGGCCGAGATTGTCGATGACGTTCTCGCGGCCGACGAAATCCAACAGCTGAGTGTAAACGAGGCGGAACGCATCACGGCCGAGAATGAGCGGCAAAGCGCCGAGACCGCCCGTACAGATGCAGAAGCAGATCGCCAGAAAAACGAAAAATCGAGAGTAAAATCCGAAACCGAGAGGGCAAGTGCGGAAAACAATCGACAGCTTAACGAGTCTGCAAGATCAGGCGCTGAAACCAAACGACAAGCAGCGGAAGAAACAAGAGCAAGCGCGGAAGCAGAACGTCAGTCCAACGAAGCCGCAAGAGCGGGCGCCGAGAATACCAGGATATCCGCCGAGAACGAGCGGGCGGCTGCCGAGACGGCACGCGTCACAGCTGAGAACGAGCGGGCGGCTGCCGAGGCGGTACGGCAGGAGAACGAAGCCAAGAGACAGGAAGCGTATAACGGCAAAGCCGACATAATTATCCTCGAAAGCCAAACGGCAAAGACGCAAAGTATCAATGATGCCGTCAATCATCCGATCGAAGGCTTGAACATTTACGGCAACAGCGATCAGGACGGCACACCGACTCCTACTGCGCCTGTCGATATTGTATCCGCTCAGCCGACTGTTAAAATATCGCATCTTACCAAAAGCCAGTCATTCAGCGTTCCGGAAGATTATCCGCTTCGCGCGCTTACCTGTTCCGCCGGAACGATATACGACGAGTTCTATCTCAAGGACGGCGCGGTCTGGTACGTTCAAAGGCTATATTACGGGCCTATGCCGGCGGTATCAAAAATCACTACGACAGCAATCGGCAAATTTGTATCAAAATTCGAGCCGAGTATTGACCCGGATATAATAGCCGGTACTGCAACCGATATATTTATGTGTACGCACTTCGCCCAGGGCGGATCGGGTGCCGAAAGAATATATCTGCACAACGGCAGAGGGCGAATGCAGCTTACAACGAGCTTAACAGTAGAAAAGATAAATAATCTCTCTAATTGTTATATTATGTACCCGATAGCGCCCATAACGACTGAGATAACCGACAGCGGCATAGTATCTGCGGTAAAGGCTCTGTCAACATATCTCGGCTCAACCAAGATAACCTGCGATAACTTATGCACAATAAAATACCGAGCGGACACTACTGCGGCATATAACAATCTGCTCAAAAAAATAAACGAATTACAATCCGCCGTGATAACACTTGGCGGAACGATATGAAAGGACGGTACATAAGATGTTTAGTTTATCACAGTGGCTTATTCAGGGCATTAAGGCGGGGTACCGGGACGGCACGTTTGCCTTCTGTAGGGTGACGGAGCTGACTGCCGGGTATCTGTCAAAGGGGCTTATTACAGAGGCACAGGCAGAAGATATCGCTCTCGCTTGCCCTGCTCCGGTGGAGACTGAAGGCAACGCAGAAAGCGAGGAAATGTAAATGGAGCAGATAGTAGCGTCTATTATAACCGGTGTGCTTGCGTTTGTCGGGGTGGTAATTACAAATCTGACCGCCAACCGCCGGATTGAGAATAAGCTCGAACATAATCAAGCCGTCGCAGACACCAAAATCGACGAGCTGACGCGAGAGGTCAGAGAACACAACAACTTCGCCCGCCGCATGCCGGTGGTAGAAGAGCAAATCAAAGTCATTAATCACCGAATAAACGATCTTGAGGAGGCGAGTAAGAAATGAAGGCAAAGATTATTACATGGATTAAGGCAGCAGGAATACGTGCTGTAAAGACGGTAGCTCAGACTGCTGTAGCGACCATAGGCACAAGCGCAGTCATAGGTGACGTAAACTGGGCTCTTGTTGCATCTGCATCGGCGCTGTCCGGAATACTATCTCTGCTCACAAGTGTTGCGGGACTGCCGGAGCTCAGGGGTGATGATGATGCTTAGTCCGTTTCGTGGCCAATTCCGTGTTACTCAGGCCTATAAGCCCGGCACGCACAACGGCATGGACTTAGTCGGGGACGAAGACAAGACGGTGTATGCGATATGCGACGGATATATCGGCACGTCAACAATAATCACCGACAAAAGCAATAAGACTTGGGAATGGGGCAACTACGTCAAGCTGGTCTCTGACAACGACGACGAGACAGACGACGGTCTGCTTATATACTACTGTCATTTGTCAAAGCGCCTTGTATCAAAGGGGCAAAAGGTCAAAAAGGGCGACCCTATAGGAGTCATGGGCAACACCGGGTATTCCTTCGGTGCCCACCTGCATTTTGAGATAAGGGACAGGGACAATAAAGTCAAGGCAGTAATCAACACGCCGGCAGTTACGAATATCCCGAATAAAAAAGGTACATACGAAAGCGAGGATGAGGAACTTATGAGCAAGGAATATGATGAGCTTAAAGCTATATGCGACAAGCAGTCGAAGCAGATAGCGGAGCAGCAGAAAGAAATAGCCGCAATAAAAGCACAGAATCCCATATATAACAAGCTTGAGGATATCCCCGACTGGGGCAGAAAGAGCGTTGAAAAAGCAATTTCACGCGGATATGTCAAGGGCAGCTCCGAAAGCGATTTGAATCTGCCCGAAACTATGGTGCGCGAGATCGTAATACTCGACCGCATGGGCTGTTTATGTAAGTGATACCGCAAATTAAGCCCCTCGGAGTTTATATCTCTGAGGGGCTTAATTTTTATTTGCAAAAAATTTTTTTACTAATTTTACTACATCATTTACTACATCACTTTTTATGTATTTGTACGTAATTTTATGTAATCGTATGCTTCGCGAAAAACACAAAAAAGCGTTGCTATACAATGGATTTCCTTATATTGCAACGCTTTTTCGTTTGGTGGAGGCGAGGGGAGTCGAACCCCTGTCCGAAATTCAATTCACAGAACCTTCTCCGGGTGCAGTTACGCCTTTGAATTCCCCTTTTGACACCGTTGCGCAACAAACTGAATCAAGGGTAGCTTCATAAAATGATGATCTGCCTCAAAGCTTTGGCAGATTCACCTTTACCACTGAGTGACGCTCAGCCCGGAGCCGTGGTACTCACCGGGGGAACGGCTGCACTTAGGCAGCTAATCTAACCTGATTATTATCAGCGTTTAATTTTAATTTGCAGCTATTTGAGAGTTCTGCTACTCTACCCGCTTATTCTGCTTCAAAAACCCCGTCGAAACCATTACGCCCCCATATTTATGAGGCGTCTGTGAAATCAGTCGGCCTTTTTGCAGCGCTTGCAAGGTTCATTAAAGAATCCGACAAGATTGATTTTATACCTGCCGTCCGAATCCTTTTCGAAAGTCATCCTCTTTGCGAGAATCTCGTCAAGCGGCTCGTGAACTTCGCAGACAACATCCTTTATACCACACAAATCGAGAAAATTCAATACCGCGCGCCCGGCAATTTCGAGCGCATCTGTATCAAACGAGCCGACAGAATTGCGAATACGGCTGATATACCCTACTTTCCCGCTTATATAAAACTCGGCTATTCCCAAAAATTTCTCGCCCTCATAGATCTGATATGCCATCCTTTCGGGTGCAAAATCCAATCCGCAGGCCGCAGACAGCTCCTTCTGAACTTCCTTATCGTTTATAGGTGTAATCTTGAGCATTTTATATTTCCTTAAGATACTGTATTTCCTCGCGCGAAAGATACTGCCATTTGCCGCTGCCGAGACCGGCAACAGTAATGTCGCCTATAGATATTCTTCTCAGCTTTGCAACCTGCAATCCGACCGCTTCGCACATTTTTCTTATCTGACGGTTTCTTCCCTCGTGCAGTTCAAACCGCAGAACCTTGAAATCCATTCCGTTGTCGTAGCGAACCTTGACCGGCCGCAAGTCATATCCGTCTATGGTCATTTTCCCGTTCAGCTTGGACATCTGCTCGGACGTCGGCTGTGTTCGAACCTTGACTATATAAACCTTTGCGACATTTCCGCTCGGATGCATAAGCTTATTTGCAAGCTCACCGTCATTGGTCATAAGCAGCAGTCCTTCGCTGTCAAGGTCAAGCCGCCCGATGGGATATACGCGCTCACCCACATCCTTGACAAGGTCGGCGACGCACTTTCTGCCCTTTTCATCCGAAAGCGTGGCAACATATCCGCGCGGCTTATTCAGCTTAATGTAAATCTTCTTCTCCCCACTCGGCACGACTGCTTTTCCGTTATAAAAAACCGCATCCCCGTCGGGATTTATTTTCATCCCTATTGTAGCAAGCTCGTTATTAACCTTAACTTTGCCGGCGGCGATTTCAGCCTCTGCCTTTCGGCGCGACATAACGCCGCAATCGCTTAAATACTTCTGTATTCTTACTGATTCCATGTTATTCCTTTTATAATTCAGTATTCAGTCAAAAAGTGACTTTATTTTGTCCCACAATGACGGCTTCTCATAATACTCAGCCGGCTCAGTCGCGGTAATATCGCTTTCTCCCGCGTATCTTCCGTTTCTGTAAAAGACTATGCGGCCGACCGAGTCTCCGGCACTGACCGGAGCATACAGAAACCTGTCAAGTTCGACGGTAAAAGTAATGCTGTCGTCCTTGAGCAAACTCGCACTCACGGCGTCTGTATTGACGGCGCTGACGTACTGCACCGTACTTCCGACAACCGGAAGCCTGAATTCCCTTTCTCCCGCCGCGCACAGAGTTTCCGCAGTATAAAGCGAAAAGCCGTAATTAAAAAGCTCTTTGTGATCATTCCAATCATTCGGAGCGCCGAGCGTCACGCAGGCGAGCCGTGCGCCGTCCTTTTCGGCTGACGAAACGAGGCAGCGTCCGGCCTTTTTCGTAAAGCCGGTCTTGCCGCCGGTGCAGTACTCGTACAGCCACAGCAATTTATTGTGATTTGATATATATCGCTCGCCGAGATTTTTGTTCTCTGTAGAAGTGATTTTTCTGAACTCGCTGTTACCCATGGCATATGACATAAGAACTGCCATATCGTATGCGCTGGAAAAATGACCGTCGTCCGGTAATCCGTGAGGATTTGCAAAGCAGGTGTCCTTCATGCCGAGCTCTGCCGCTTTATCGTTCATCATAGCGACAAAGTTCTCTTCGGAGCCTCCCACCTCAATCGCCACAGCGGTCGCCGCGTCGTTTGCACTCTGCAGCATTACGGCATACAAAAGCTGCTCAAGGGTGAGCTTTTCTCCGGCCTTTAAGTAAACGGACGAGCCCTCTACACCAACCGCTTGCTTGGGTATAGTAACAACTGCGTCGATATCGCCGTTTTCGAGGGCGACAATCGCCGTCATTATCTTAGTTGTGCTTGCCATAGGCAGGTGCTCATGAGCGTCCGACTGTGACAGCACCGCAAGCGTGTCCATATCCACAAGGCAATAGCCGTCGGCATAAACGTCGGCTGAAACAGTAAGCGCCTGAACAGCAAACAGCAATGCAAATAATACAGGTAAAACTTTTCTCATATTCTTCTTTCCTTTCGGTCAAGGATATGAGAAAGCTTTGAGAATTATTACGCTTACTTGCCCACTATAGGCTCTGCTCCGGTGTCGTCTGCCTCGTCCTTGCTTTTTTCATCGCTTTTTTCGGACTTGTCGGAGGAAAAGCTCTTTTTCAGTCTGGAGATAACCTCCGGCGCACGATCCACCAGGTCGCTGACCGAGCCGATAATATTGGATACATCGTTGTTTGCCTTCGGGTCGTTGATATTGAGCATCCGCACATCGTCGCCGTTGATGACAAGAAAAGATACCGGCGTCATGGTCACCCCTGCACCGTTTCCGCCTCCGAAGTGGGGCTGACCGGTCTTCTTTGCATCGTAATCGACTCCGCCCGAAGTGATGCCCACCGAAACCTTAGCTATCGGAATTACCACGGTTTTCTCGCCGACCTTGATAGGCTCTACGATAATGGAGTTGGTATCAAGCACATTTTTTATGTTCTCAAGGGAAGAATCAATGATTTGTTTGAGCGGTATTTCGTTCATTTTTGAGTTCCTTTCCGTTGCTTATTTTATTTTTGTTATTGAAGAGATTGACAATCACACCGAATGCGGCGCCTATAACAAAAATCGGTTTTATGGTAAAAATCAGCTTTGCCTTTGCGACGGTCTTTTCTGCAAGATAATCCACGCCGACGTTTATCTTGTCTCTGTCCGCGCTGTAACGGGCAAATTGCCTCAGCACCTCGTCGAGGGAAGATAGGGCGGTACAAACAGCGCCGAACAAAAGTGCCGTCTTATCGGCTTGCTCTGTCGCTACCGTAATATTGAGATAAGCAAGCCTGATACGCAGTCTTTTCAATAACCTCGACGCGGCGTCTGCTGCGATTTTCTTGGCAAATTTTAAAAAATCCAGTATATCCGACGGCTTTTTCTTCCTGTCGGGCCGCTTTTCCGCAGGCTGCGGCTCGGACTTTTTCTTCCTTTTCTTCTTTTGCTTTTTCGGCTTTTTAGCGCGATTAGCCAGTTTTTCCGAAAGCTTAATCAAATCGAGCTTTATAAACAGAACTCTGAGAAAAGCCCGCGCCTCTCCGTCATACTCAAGTATGAGGTGAAAATTCAGAAACAGCGGCAGTAAAACAAGACAGACAAGCGCGAGAATGACATAAAGAACTATCATTTTCACCCTCCCGCGTCAATTTTGATTATTGCTGTACTTCTATCTGCTGCTGCTCACCCTCGGAATCGGGAAGCTCGTTGAGGCTTTCAAGCCCGAAGCAACGCAGAAAGTTCGATGTGGTACGGTACAGAATCGGCCGCCCCGGTGCGTCCAGACGCCCGCATTCCTCAATAAGCTCACGCTGTAAAAGCGTATTAATGATTCCGGAGCAATCCACTCCGCGAATCTTTTCGATATATCCCTTTGTAACCGGCTGTTTATAGGCAACCACCGACAGCGCCTCAAGCGCCGCCTTTGAAATCATCGCCGTACGCTTTATCTCAAGAAAAGATGAAACATAATCCTTGTAATCCTGCTTTGTGCAGAGCTGCAGCTCGTCCTCAAGCACCACAAGCTCAAAGGCGCTGTCATCCTTAATAATCTTGTCCCGAAGAGCGCCGGCGGTAATAATTACCTCGTCCTTTGTTATTTCAAAAAGCTCGGCAAGCTTAACTACCGGCACCGGATCGCCGCTGACAAAAAGCACGGCTTCAAGTGCGTTTATCAGAAAATCCTTCTGATAGCCGAGATATTTTTCGCTGAATTTCATTGTCTTATTTCCTTTTCCTCGGTCTTACTGCGATTCAGACTTATTATGTAATTGTCACCGTCGCGCAAAAAGCTGATTCGACCGGAATTAACAAGCTCCAACATCGCAAGAAATGTTGCGACACTTTCTCCGACGTCGTGATTTCCGTCAAAGAAGGTATTGAACATGACCGAATTTCCGAAGTCAAGCGAGCGGATAAGCCGCTTTAATATAGTGATTATCTTGTCCTCAATGGGAATCACCTTGCGCGAGAAGACCTGCTTTACGCTTTCCTCCTTGCGCTTTTCCCTATCCTCCTTCAGGGACAGCTTCAGGCCGATGTATGCCTCAACAAGCTCCCTGACATCCATTTGCGCCGTCTCTATCTTGACGTCAAACGGCGCGGGAGTCGGATAGTACCGGTTGAAGTAGCGTTCTCCGCGCTGTGCGAGAAAGTCGCCGGTCTCCTTAACCTTTGAATAGGCGATAAGGCTCATGACAAGTTCCGAACGCGGGTCTTCCTCTTGCTCATCTTTCGGCAAAAGCATCTTCGACTTTATATACAGAAGCTCGCATGCCATTACTATGAATTCGCTGGAGATTTCCGCATCATTTCGGTGCATATACTCGAGATACTGCATATACTGGTCGAGAATTTTCGCTATCGGAATGTCGTATATATTTATCTTCTGTTTTGTAACAAGCGTTAAAAGCAGTTCAAGCGGTCCGTCAAACACCCCGACCGAGAAGGACAGCCCCTCCTCCGGAGAATGAATTTCAATTTTCTCACTCATATAAACGCCGTAACCTTGTCGCTGATATAGTAAAACGCATTAAACACCTTACCCGACACATACGAAAGAGGTGTCGAAAGCGCTCCGAAAATAAGAAGCGCAAACAGAGCAAGCTGGATGTACCTTTCGTACGGTCTTATCCTGTAAATGATCCTGTCCGGCAAGAAATAATAGAGAATCCGCGAGCCGTCAAGCGGCACTATCGGGATAAGGTTGAATACCGCAAGACCGACATTAATTGAAGCAAAATAACTTAAGAAGGTCAGCAGGCAGGAGAAAAAGGTTAAGGCAAAGCTGCTTTCAAAGCTGACCCCGACAAGCAGCTTGTATGCCGCGGTATATAAAACCGTACCGCAGAGTCCCATGAGCAAATTGCTGGCAGGCCCCGCAAGTGCGGTAATCGCCATGTCGCGCTTTGGATTCCTGAAGTTATTGGGATTTACCGGTACGGGCTTAGCCCAGCCGAAGCGACAGATTATCATGCACAGAAAGCCCACCGGGTCGAAATGCTTTGCGGGATTGAGCGTCAGCCTGCCCATGAGCTTTGCAGTAGGATCGCCGAGCTTATATGCCGCATAGCCGTGTGCCGTCTCGTGCACCGGAAGCGTTATAAGCATAATCGGCAATATATACAGCGCCTGAATAATCAACTGTTTTACATAATCACTCATTTTTTTATATTCTTTCTCATGATTTCAAAGCCGATAACGGCACTTGCCGCGGCGGCTGTCAGCGACTTGTCAAAGTCGCCCGCATACGGGATAGTTATATGCTTGTCGGCGAGTCTCAGAAGATTTTTGTCTATTCCCCGCTTTTCTCCGCCTATCACCAGCAATATCGGCAGCGGAATATCCTCGCTATAAAGAGACGCCGAATTTTCCTTTGCACAAACGACGCTGTAGCCGTACTCATGCGCCGTATTCACAAGTTTTTCATTGTCATCGCAAAGCGCTATTCGGCACCTTTCACTGGCACCTGCGCTTGCGCGGATAACCACGCCTGCGGCGCTCATCCAGTTGCGGCCGTTGAGAATAAAGCCGGTCGCGCCTGCGGCATATAAACTGCGCATAGCATAACCGAAATTATACGGGTCCTCAATTCCCGACAGCATAACGGCAAAGCCTTCCCTGTCGGCAAAAATGTCCTCAAGCTCGCAGTAGGAACGTTCCCCCACCTCGGCTAAAACGCCTCCGTGCGTGGTGCCGGTCGCACATTCCGAAACAAAGCTGTCTGAGCAGGTCTCCAGCGGAATTGAAAATCTCTCGGCAAGTCTGAGCGTCAGCGCCGTATTTTTATTGGTTCTGTTTGCACCCCGGGCAATCAGAATTCGCTTGACGGTGCGCGAATGTGCCCTGAGCACCTCGTTTACCGACAGCGCGCCCTCTGCAAAGACGCTGTCGCGCTGCTTATCGGCCTCTTTTTTCATCAGTCGTTCTGCCAGTTGTGGTAGACGTTATTGACATCCTCGTCCTCGTCGAGCATATCAAGCAGCTTTTCCATCTTTGTAATGCTCTCCTCGTCGTTGAGCGTCATATAACTGTCGGGAATCTTGTCAGCCTCGGCGGAAGCAATGCTGTAGCCTGCCTTTTCAAGAGCGTCGCGCACTTCATCAAGCGTCTCCGGAGCTGTCGTTATTTCAAAAATGTCTTCGTCGGCGCTTATGTCCTCGGCGCCTGCGTTAAGCGCGTCCTCCATGAGCTTCTCCTCGTCCACGCCTTCGCTCTCGATAATAATCGTACCCTTATCCTTAAACATAAAGGAAACGCATCCGGTAGTGCCGAGATTTCCGCCGAATTTATCGAAGTAATGGCGCAGATTGGCGCTCGTGCGGTTGCGGCTGTCGGTTGCGGCCTCAACTATAATCGCAATTCCGTTCGGACCGTAACCCTCGTAAACAATGCTTTCGTAATTTGCGCTGTCATCCGAAGCTGCCTTCTTGATTATACGGTCGATGTTGTCTGACGGAACATTGTTTGACTTAGCCTTGGCAATGAGGTCGCGAAGCTTGGAATTGGAGGTCGGATCGGGACCGCCGGCTTTGACCGCCATTGAAATCTCCTTGCCTATTTTTGTAAAGATTTTTGCCCTTGCGGCATCCGTCTTTTCCTTTTTGTGCATTATGTTTTTCCACTTTGAGTGACCTGACATATATTCTGCTCCTTAAAATAATAATTTATAAACTTGATTTATATTGATACTTTGTCAATGCTTTCTCAATACTGAAAATCTTTTCGGCTTATATTTTTTCGGTCTTTTCAAGCCCGATAAGCCAAAGTGCGTTGCCGAGAGTATAGCGTACCGCGCGGCACATTTTGATTCTCGCCGCCTTTTCCCTGTCGCTCGCCTTCATTATTGGACAATCGTGATAGAAGCGGTTGAAGCTCTGGCAGAGGTCGAGTATGTAGCGGGTAACGGCAGACGGCTCGTAATCGTCAAGAGCCGATGCCACCTTTTCGGGAAACTTTGAAAGCACAGCAACAAGCTCCCGCTCAACGGGATTCATTTCATAATCCGATATGTCGCAATCGGGCGCCTTTCCCGCCTTCTCAAGCACACTGCAGCTGCGCGCGTATGTGTACTGCGCATAAGGTCCGGTGTTGCCGTCAAAATTGAGCGCATCCTCCCAAACGAAATTGACATCCTTGATTCTTCCGCTGGAAAGCTGATTGAATATAACAGCGCCCAAGCCAACCTTTCGCGCTATCTCGTCACGGTTTTCGAGGTCCGGGTTTTTCTCGTCCATTATGGCCTTAACCCGTTCTATCGCGTCGTTGAAAAGGTCGGAAAGCAATACTACATTTCCGGTGCGCGACGCAAGCTTGGCGCCGTTTACGCTGATTTTTCCGTACGGAATATGCACAAGCTCATCTTCCCAATCGTAGCCCATCAGCCCGATGACCTTGAAAAACTGTGCGAAATGCAGGCTCTGCCCGGCGTCGGTAACATACAGACATTTATCGAAATTATATGTTTTCTTGCGGTATATCGCCGCCGCAATATCGCGTGTCGTATATAAGCTCGAGCCGTCGTTTTTCAGTATCAGGCAAGGCGGCATATTGTAATCGTCGAGACGCACAAGCATGGCGCCGTCGGATTCCTCGAGCAGATTCTTTTCCTTTAGTTCGTCAACAACCTCCTGTGCCTTATCGTGGAAGAAGCCCTCGCCGTCGTAGCTGTCAAAATCTATTCCCAACAGCTTGTAAGTCTCCATAAACTTCTGAAGGCTTATCTCTCTGAACCACTGCCATAGCCTGAGCGACTCGGGATCGCCCTGCTCCATCTTGTTGAATTCCTCACGCGCTCTGTCATTGAGCGACGGATCCTTCTCCGCTCTTTCGTAAAACTCCTTATATATACGGCCGAGCTCCTCTACGCCGTCGCGCTCGATTTTTTCCTTGTCCGCCCATGTCTTATAAGCGACTATAAGACGGCCGAACTGCGTTCCCCAGTCGCCGAGATAATTGATGCCCACGCACTTATAGCCCGAAAAAGCGTGAATGCGCTTGAGCGAATTTCCTATTACCGTCGTGCCGAGATGACCTATGTGAAACTCCTTTGCAATATTCGGAGAGGAGTAGTCGATGCAGACCGTCTTTCCGGAGCCGATATCATTTTTGCCGTAGTCGTCGCCGGCGGCGTTTATGCCGTCCAAAAGACTCATTCTGTAGGAGTCGCTGACAAAAAAGTTGAGGTAGCCGTTCACCGCCTCCGTTCTTGCGACGCCGTCTATGCAAATCCTGCTCTTAAAGTCCTCTGCAATAGCGACTGGACTCTTTCGCAATATCTTGCTGAAGCGGAAGCACGCCACCGACAAGTCGCCCATTTTGGGCTCGGGGGGATATTCGATGAGCTTTAATATGTCCTCGTGTGATAGGCCGCTGTCGGCGCCCAAAAGCGCCCCGACCTGTTGTGCAATCTGGTTTTTGAGTAAATTCATTCTTCCTATACCTTTCAAAAATGCTGTTTATGAGAATATTACCTTGCTGTAAATGGAATTTGCACACACCGATATAAAGCTCTTTCCGGGATTGAGCAGCAGGTTGCTGCCGTCGACATTCTTGAGCGAAATAAGCTCTTTTTCGGAATCTCTCTCCCATTTTATCGGTATATATCTGCCGCCGTACAGATAGTAGCCGTCGCCGCCTCCTGTAAGCTTGACATCCAGTCTGCCCTTTTCATCCGTGACCTTTTGCTTTGTGAAAATCAGCACGACGTTGGTAAATGACAGCTGTTTTCCGGTTTGAGCGTCAATGTGCTCCTTTCCGAACTGACTTCTGTAGAACAGACCGTCGTCCGGGTTGTAATCAAATTCAGCCGTAATGGAATTCGAGTGCGGAATGGAAACATGCGAAAATGTCGTTGCGTATTCAAGCGGCACGGCTGTCGCATTGAACCTGTACATGGTCTCGGTCCTGCTTCTCTTGTCGGAAAAGCCGAGCTTTGACATGGTGCTTGCAATATTTTCACCGCTTGTCATAAGCGAGTGTTCATACCCCATCTTGTTCATTCTGTCTTTGTCGCGCCAGAAGGTTTTTCCCTCCGTTCCGCCGCCGTTGACGCCGTCGATATTTTCGACAGAATGATCTCTTATATATCCGTAAGCGTCGCTTGCACCGCCCGCGTGAACAAATACCGCGTCATGCATGGTCGCAATATTTACAAAATAGTCTCTTGCTGATCGGACAGAGCCGACGGTCGGAACCGAAGCATAATCGGAAAACAGCGCCATAAGTCTGTTAACGCCGCCCTCGGCGTTGCATTCATAAATAATGTCCGCTTCGGATATTCCGTACTGCGGCTGCGCCTTTTTAATGTTGTTTATCATAACGGCAATAGGTCTGCGCTCCGCTTCCTCCCTGCTGCAGGCAAGTCCCGTCATGGGATTTATAAAGTCCGGAGTGTTTATCAGGCTTGACCCGCCGCTTTCAAATTCGCCGGTCAGCTTGGGGCTGTCGGCGGCGTTTTGCGGCGCCGAAGGTATATCCCCTGCGCAGGCGGAAAGCGTCATTACCGTCACGGCAGACAGCAGTACGGCAAATGACTTTCTTATAAAACCTTTTATTTTCTTCATTTATGTATCGCCTTCACTTTCGTGTATAAAAGGAGAAAATCTGTTTTGAAGCATTGCTCGCCGAAAAGGCGGGCGTTTAAGACAAAACGGTTTTGCAAAATAATTCATATTATTATATCAAACAACGCCGCAATAATCAATACAAAGAAGCAAAAATTCAAAGTCTGCGGTATCGATGTATCACGAAACAAGCGCAAACTGCTTAAATACGATATGCAGGATACGGCAAAAGCTTCTTCGCAAAAGCGACGGCAAACGACATTGACACAGACCGGACTTTGTGGTACTATCCATAATACACAAAGAAGATAACCGCCGTGCTTGCTTTTAGTTGTAACAGCCGGCAAGCTGCGCGGCAAAAGCAAATACCGTTTGAAAGGATTATGCAAGGATAACAGATTATGAAAAGGTTAATATGTTTTGCGCTTGCCGCCTTCATGGCACTTTCGGCGCTTTCCTGCTCCGGTGCAAAAAACGGCGGCGAAAGCAACGGCGCAACATCGGAAACGACAAACACAACCTCAACCGCCGGACAATCGACTGCCGCATCAGACACCTCTGCCGTTTTGACAACAGTGACAGAGGCTCCGCAGCCCGCAATGAATATATCCGTCAGCAAGCTCAAAAAGAACTATGCAATTCTCGTATGGGACGCCGTTGAGGGCGCGGCAAAATACAGAGTATTCCGCAAGGACGGAGAAGAATGGACCTATGAGCGCGACACCTACGAGCTGAGCGTTTACATCGGCGACCTTACGGAGAATACGGAATACACCTTCGGAATAAGGGCGCTCGATTCAAACAAGAAGTATCTCGACTCCGCTCCGACGCCGATAACCTTCACCACAAAATAACAATTCGGATAAAAATACGGACTGCCGGGCAGTCCGTATTTTTTACTGTATTATTCTGACTGTCTTCTTATCGGATACCGCGAGAACGTTGCCGTTTCTTGTAGAATAAATCTCGGTGCCCAGCCTGTACAGCACGCCCTCCGTCCGTGAGTCGGCAGGCTTTTTGCCGCTGTCGGTAATTACGGCATATTCCGGGTCTGCCGCAGTAAGAAAGCTCTCTGTTCTTTTGTTATAGCCGCCGTGGTGTGGGAGCTTGATATAGTCGCAGGAAATATCCCCCAGTGACATAATTTCATCGAGTCTCTCGCCCTCGGCGTCTCCCGCAAACAAAAAGCGCGTTTCTCCGTAGCTTACAAATGTGACAAGGGAAATGTTGTTATCCGAATCCTTCTCATAGGATTCTTTCTCGGACGGATATACCTCGTACTTCGCCCCGCCAAATGTAAACTCGGTCTTTTCCGCCGGCATTTCCGGCTTTATCCCCGCTTTGTCAAGAGCCGAAATCAGCTCTCGGTAATCTGCGCTGTTTTCACGGCTGTCAGGCATTATCACCCGCCCCACCTCAAGTCCGGCGAGAATTTTATCCGCGCCGCCGATATGGTCCTTGTCAAAATGAGTCAGGATAACCGCATCTGCGCGCTTTTTCCCCAGCCTTTCAAGCTCCGAGAGAATTTTGTCCGCGTCGCCGTCCTCGCCGGTGTCTATCAGCACGCAGGAATCTCCCGTGTAAAGTATAAGGGCGTCTGCCTTGCCGACTTGAACCGCCAAAACAGAAAATTCCTCGTCGGCATAACCCGAATCACCGCAGCCGACTGACGCGGCAACAGTAAGAATCAATATGAGAATCAACGGCCAAAATTGCTTTTTCACTGATTTTCTTCCCCTTTTTTTCGGTTGATTTTCATTTTATCGTATTGCCGAAAAATCAAAAAAGATGTATAATATCTGCATTCGCAGGGCAATTATTCTACTTACAGACAGTATAATTGTGTAGACAAAAAACAATCGGTCCCGCACGTCCGATTATAGCATAATAACCGTGCGATTTCAACCGAAAGGGGTGAACAGTTATAGCGGCAAACAACACGCATAATACAAAGAAAAGAAAAACTGCCTTCGGACAGTATATCCTGCTTTTTATAAAAAATTTCATTTCGGGCGAAATATTTGAAAGCTCAGCCATGATGTCGTATTACTACGTATTTTCCATTTCACCCATACTGATTTTGATAAATGTCGTTATATCCAAACTGAATATCAGCACCGAATCGGTAGAAAGGCTTTTGGAGACCTTGATGCCGGAAAAATACTCCTCCATCATCAGCAACTACCTCTCGTCAATATCAGGTACGACTACCGGGCTCATTACCGCGACAGCCGTAATGCTGACGGTGTATTCCGTTTCCCGGGTGGTCAGAGTTCTCCGCAAGCGCATACGGCTGTTATACGGCAACGCCTTTGATATTCGCACAGCGGCGTCGGACTGGATACTTTCGTTTCTGTTTTCGTTTCTCTTGCTGCTTGCGATAATAATATCGCTGTTTATCATGGTGTTGGGCAAGGAACTGGTCGGATTTCTCGCCGATAAGCTCGGCTTCTCCGACTTTTTCGTCAATCTATGGCTGATACTCCGATTTGCGATAATCGCCGCACTCATCTTCTTTGTTCTGCTCGCTATCTATTATGTCCTGCCGGGCGTCAAGCAGCGTCCTTCCGACTGTATTGTCGGTACCGTAGCGGGAATGGCAAGCTGGGTGCTTTTTACGGCGGCCTTCTCTTTCTATGTGGATAATATGAAGGATTATTCCGTCGTATACGGCTCGCTGGGAGCCATAATAGTTCTTCTGCTCTGGCTTTTCTTCTCAAACACCGTTATACTCGGCGGAGCGCTCATTAACTCAATGATATGGCAAAAGCGGCACACAGTGGTTGATCAAAAGACAAAACCCGCAGATGCCGCAAACAGTAAGGAAAGGGATAAATATCTATGAAAATCAACGAATTATTCAAAAAAGGAAAGACAGTATTTTCCTACGAGGTGTTTCCTCCGAAAAAAACCGCTCCCATAGACACCATAAGGTCTACGCTTGATGCAATCAAGGACCATTCGCCCGACTTTATAAGCGTCACCTACGGCGCAGGCGGTAACAGAGCGGATATGTCCACCTTGGAGGTAGCCTTGCTGCTCAAGCATACATACGGCATCGAGCCGCTGTTTCACCTGACCTGCGTATCGAACACAAGAGAGGATATCGACTACATAACCGAAAAGCTTAAAGAAAACGATATCGAAAATATTCTTGCGCTTCGCGGCGACATCAATCCCGACATTCCTCCCAAGGATGACTTCAGGCACGCAAGCGACCTTACGGCATATCTCATGGAAAAGGGCGGTTTTTCCGTCGCCGGAGCCTGCTACCCGGAGTGCCACGTGGAATCGGCCTCATTTCTCGAGGATATACGCAATCTGAAGAAAAAAGTCGAGGCCGGAGCCGACCATCTGATAAGTCAGCTGTTTTTTGACAACTCATTTTTCTATGACTTTCTGGAAAAGGCCCGCCTGTCGGATATCAATGTCCCGATAGAAGCAGGCATCATGCCGGTCGTCAACAAGTCGCAGATAGAGCGAATGGTCACCATGTGCGGCGCCAGCCTGCCGAGAAAGTTCACCAGTATGATGCAGCGCTTTGAGTCGCATCCCGACGCACTGCGCGAAGCGGGAATAGCATATGCAATCGACCAGATAATCGACTTAATCAGCCACGGCGTGGACGGAATTCACCTTTATACCATGAATAATCCGTATGTAGCCAACAGAATATACGAAAGCGTCGGTCCGCTGATTAAGGCGGCAAATCAACGCTGATACGTCATTATTCCAAAGCTGAAGAACGGCCGGCGTGAATATTTATTCAATTATTTTTGCATAAATATTAAAAATACTATTGACAACCGACCGATTGCGTAATATAATGTCAGTATTCCGAAACAGGAAGCCGCTTGACGGCAACCGAAATATCATTATTACAGAATCAGGAGAAAGAAAATGAAAAAGATTATCGCACTTATGCTCGCGGTCGTTTTTGCACTTTCCATGATCGCCTGCAGTTCAGACAATGCAAAGACCACCTCAACCGCAGAAACAAAAACCGAAGCCAAGACCGGCGATGCCGACAGCACAAACAAGGACGAAAAGAAAACTCTCGTCATGGGCACCAGTGCCAACTTCCCTCCCTATGAGTATATCGAAAACGAAGAGATAACAGGTATCGACGCTGAGATAGCAGCTGCCATTGCCGAAAAGCTCGGCATGAAGCTCGAGATAAAGGATATGGAATTTGAATCCATTATCCCTGCAATTACACAGCACAGCATCGACATCGGCCTTGCCGGAATGACAGTTAACGAAGAGCGCCTTGAGAGCGTCAACTTCTCCGACAGCTACGCAAAGGGCGTTCAGGTAGTCATAGTTACCGAAGACAGCTCCATCGCAACCATCGACGATCTCGAAGGAAAGAAAATCGGCGTACAGAGCGGCACCACAGGCGATATTTACTGCACCGACGATTACGGTCAGGAAAATGTTAAGCAGTTTACTAACGGAGCACTCGCAACAGCGGCACTCAAGAACGGTCAGGTTGACTGCGTCGTTATCGACTCCGAACCCGCAAAGGCCTTTGTTGCCTCAAACACCGGCCTCAAAATTCTCAAGACAACGTATGCGGACGAGGACTATGCAGCAGCGATTGCCAAGGACAACGAAGAGCTTCTCAAGAAGGTAAATGACGCGCTTGCAGAGCTCAAGAGTGAGGGCAAGCTTGACGCTATCATCAACAAGTACATACCCGCCGAAGGCAAAGCTGAATAAGACTAATCAGACAAACGATATCAGGGGACGGCGCTCTCGCCGCCCCCTGTATTGGCGTTTTTAATGCTGTTATTTTATTTTGCACAAACAGAAAGGATAGGAATTTACATTGAGTTTTCTGACATTTGCGGGCTGGATAGAAACTGCACCGGCATGGATACAAGGTATGCCGGAATGGCTGCAAAATCTGCTGTATCAGCTATATCAGACCTTCATATTCGAGGACAGATGGAAATGGTTCGCAGACGGACTTAAAATCACATTTATCGTCACCCTCGGCGCGCTTGCCATCGGTATAGTAATCGGCGTAATAATTGCTATAATCCGCTCCTCCTACGACAATCTGCGCTCGACCAAGCCGTCGGTATTATTACGCATAGCAAACTCCTTCTGCAAGCTTTACCTGACGGTTATCCGCGGAACCCCCATGATGGTTCAGCTGCTCATAATGGGCTTTGTCATCATGATTCCCAAAACAGATTTCATGACGGTGGTTTGCGGTATACTCACGCTCGGTATAAACTCCGGTGCTTATGTCGCGGAGATTGCGCGCAGCGGAATTATGTCGATAAACGCAGGACAAATGGAAGCCGGCCGCTCGCTGGGTCTCAATTATGTCCAGACCATGTGGCATATCATTATCCCCCAGGCGGTAAAGAATATTCTCCCCGCCCTCGGAAATGAAATGATTACACTTCTTAAGGACACCTCGCTTGTGTCTATAATCATGCTAAGAGACGTCACAAAGCAGACGCAGAATATCGTTGCTAAGACCTACTCGCCGTTCGTACCTTACATAAGCCTTGCGGTAATTTACCTTGTCATAGTAATAATTCTCACCAAGCTGCTCGGAATTCTTGAGAGGAGGCTTCGCAAAAGTGACCACTGAAAAGGATATACTCATAAAAGCCGACGATCTCGAAAAATCCTTCGGCGATATAAAGGTATTAAAAGGCATAAACGCAGAAATACGCCGCGGCGACGTTATAGTCGTTGTAGGTCCCTCCGGCAGCGGAAAATCGACTTTTCTCAGGTGTCTCAACCTGCTGGAACGCCCGACAGGAGGTCATATTTACTTTGAAGGCGTAGATATTACAAACCCCGAGGTGGATATAAATCTTCACCGGCAGAAAATGGGAATGGTTTTTCAGCAGTTCAATCTTTTCCCTCACATGACGATTATGAAAAACCTTACTCTCGCACCCATGAAGCTCAAGAAAAAGAGCCGCGCGGAAGCAGAGGCAAAGGCTCTCGAGCTGCTCGATAAGGTAGGACTCGCCGACCGTGCAAACGCCTATCCGAACCAGCTTTCCGGCGGACAGAAGCAAAGAATAGCCATAGTCCGCGCGCTCTGCATGGAGCCGGATGTAATGCTGTTCGACGAACCCACCTCCGCTCTCGACCCCGAAATGGTAGGGGAAGTTCTCGAGGTAATGAAAAATCTCGCCGCTCAGGGCATGACTATGGTAGTCGTTACCCACGAAATGGGCTTTGCCCGCGAGGTTGCCAGCGAGGTTGTGTTTATCGACGAAGGAATAATAATGGAATCCGCACCGCCTCAGGAATTCTTTACCAATCCCAAGAGCGAGCGTCTCAAGGGCTTTTTGAGCAAGGTACTGTGATTTTACTCAGTCCGGATAGTTATATCCGGACTTCTTTTTTTGTTTACAACGCTGCTTACTTTTGCTATAATGTTTTCACAACCTTAACCGGAGGATAGATATGATAATACGAAAGCTCAGACCGGACGAGAGAGCAAAAAATGTCAAGCTGATGGGCATAGCCTTCAACTATCCCGTTGATACAGCGTCTCTTGAAGGCCAGACCTTATACGACAATGTCATCGGCGCGTTTTGCGACGACGGCGAAACGCTCATGGCTCAGATATATCTCGAATACTATATGAGCCGTTTCGGAAACAGCTCCCTTGAGGCGCTCGGTATAGCAGGTGTATCTTCAGCACCGGAGTTCCGCCGAAGCGGCGCCATAAGGGCGATTTTCAATAAAATCCTTGCAGAATCAAACTGCGCTGTCAGCTATCTCTACCCCTCGAGCTACGACTATTACTCAAAGTTCGGCTTTGCAACCGTTATGGAGGTCAAGGGCATCACCTACCCCATTTCGCTCATCCGCCAACCCGTCTGGCGAAACGCCGTGCTGTGCGATGACAGCTCATATCTGCCCGAGCTTCTCTCAATATACGGCGATTACTCAAAGGAATACGACGTGATTTTTGAGCGCAGCGACGGCTCAAAATACGACTTTGATCCTCATTCAAGCAAAAATCTGACATATCTGATTAAGGACGAAAACGGACGCGGCATCGCTTATGTCAAGCTAAAGCTCAACGGCAAGAATATGTTTGTCGGCGAGCTGTGCTACAGAAGCATAGACGCGCTCAGAAAGACTCTGGGCTTTCTCCGTCTGTTTGAAGGGCAGGCAGATAAGGCTGAATTCTTCGGCATACCCGAAAATTCACCCCTCACCCTGCTGCTCTCCGAGAAAAACTCCGCCGAGACCCTGCTGTACGGCTCTGCCATGGGAAGAATTCTCGACGTTGAACGCGTGCTCTCCGCCGCAAAATATCCCGAATCCGCAGGCGCCTTCTCGGTCAAAGTCATCGACCCGATAGTTGAGAAAAACAATGCGATTTTCGATGTTGAATACGGCGGAAATTATGCCGAAGTGTCGGTACGCGACGGCGGCGAATACGACCTTTCGCTCGATATCGCCGATCTCTCACGCGTTGTATTAAGCGGATACCGTTTTACGGAGCTTACCGTCAACGCGCTTGAAAGTCTGCAGGTCAAAGGCTCCGTCGAAGACTTTCTTGCCGCCTTCCCCGGAAATAGCGTGGCACTGCATGACCATTTCTGAAAAAACGCTTGACAAACCGAAAAAAAGAAAGTAAAATCGGATTTGGATGACATGTATCGCTCTTTCAATGTCACCGCAGAGAGGCGGCGGAAGCTGAAAAGCCGCTGTGACACCGTGCGATATACCACATCCCTTGGTTTCCGGAGGAAATGCCGGACGGTCGGCCGCGTTACAGGCCAGACGAGGCGAACGGATTTCCGTTCAAGCCGGGTGGAACCGCAGTATAGCTGCCCCGACATTTTGTCGGGGCGCTTTTTTATTGTATCTAATGAAAGGAATGGTAATACCAATGAAAATCACACTCAAGGACGGCTCCTCAAAGGAGTTTGAAAGCGGTCTGTCAGCCCTCGACATAGTCAAGGGTATTAGTCAGGGACTCGCAAAGGCGGCTGTAGCGGTCAAGGTGGACGGCGAGACGCACGAGCTCAATACCGTCATAAATTCCGACTGCGAGCTTATTGTACTCACCTTCGACGACGAGGAGGGCAGAAAAATCTATCGTCATACCACCTCGCACATTCTCGCACAGGCAGTCAAGCGCCTTTTCCCGGAGGTCAAGCTGGCTATCGGCCCGTCTATCGACAACGGCTTCTATTACGATTTCGACAGCGAAATCAGCTTCAACCCCGAGATGCTTGCCAAGATAGAAAAGGAAATGAACAAAATCATCTCCGAAAATATACCGCTCAAGCGCTTTACACTCCCCCGCGATCAAGCAATAGAATTCATGGAAAAGCGCGGCGAACCGTACAAGGTCGAGCTTATCCGCGACCTTCCGGAGGATGAGGTCATCTCGTTTTACGAGCAGGGCGACTTCGTCGATCTCTGCGCCGGACTTCACCTTATCTCGACCGGCAGGGTCAGAGCCGTCAAGCTGACAAGCTGTACCGGCGCTTACTGGCGCGGCGATTCAAGCAAGAAGATGCTCCAGCGCATATATGGTACCAGCTTCCCGAAGGCAGAGGAGCTTAAAGTCTACCTCGAACAGGTCGAGGAGGCAAAAAAACGCGACCACAACAAACTCGGACGTGAGCTTGAGCTGTTTACCACAAGCGATATCATCGGCCAGGGACTTCCGATAATGCTGCCCAAGGGAGCAAGAGTAATACAGCTTCTTCAGCGTTTTGTAGAGGACGAAGAGCAAAAGCGCGGCTGGCAGCTTACCAAGACTCCGCTTATGGCCAAGAGCGACCTCTACAAGCTCTCCGGTCACTGGGATCACTATCTTGACGGAATGTTTGTACTCGGCGACCCCGAAAAGGACGACGAGGTCTTCGCGCTCCGTCCCATGACCTGCCCCTTCCAGTATCAGGCCTACCTCAGCAAGGCTCGCTCCTACCGAGACCTGCCCCTGCGCTATAATGAAACCTCCACACTGTTCCGCAACGAAGCCTCCGGCGAAATGCACGGCCTTATCCGCGTGCGTCAGTTTACCATATCCGAAGGTCACCTTATGTGCACGCGCGAGCAGCTTGAGAGCGAATTCCAGAAGTGCCTCGAACTCGCTATATACATGATGAAAACTCTCGGACTCTACGAGGACATCACCTACCGCTTCTCACAGTGGGATCCCAACGACAAGGAAAAATACATCGGTACGCCCGAGCAGTGGGAAGCTTCACAGAGCATGATGAAACGCATTCTCGACGATCTCGGAATTGAATATAAAATAGGTATCGGCGAAGCAGCGTTCTACGGTCCCAAGCTTGATATCCAGATAAAGAACGTTCACGGTAAAGAAGATACCCTCATCACCATTCAGATAGACGAATTGCTCGCCGAAAAATTCGGCATGGAATATACCGACAAGGACGGCAAAAAGAAGAACCCCTGCATAATTCACCGCACCAGCCTCGGCTGCTACGAGAGAACGCTCGCACTGCTTATCGAAAAATACGCAGGCGCCTTCCCGCTCTGGCTTGCTCCGGTACAGGTCAAGGTTCTGCCTATTTCCGAAAAACAGCTTGAATACGCAAAGAGCATTTCGGATAAACTCCTGAATATGGGCTATCGCGTCGAAGTTGACGACCGCAGCGAAAAAATCGGCTACAAGATACGCGAAGCACAGCTTCAGAAGATACCGAATATGCTTATATGCGGAGATAACGAAATCGCCGATTCCACCGTCAGCGTCCGTTCGCGCAAGAACGGCGATCTCGGCGCCATGAAGCTGGAGGAGCTTGCCGCAAAGCTTGCTCACGAAGTTGAAATAAAGGAAATATAAACAATGAACAGCACTGTAATCATCGGTTGCGGACCCGCCGGCATTTCCTGTGCGCTTTATCTCAAGCGCGCAGGGCTTGACCCAGTAATAGTATCCAAGGGTTCAGGAACGCTTGCAAAAGTAAAAAGCATCGATAATTACTACGGTTTTGAAAGCATCTCCGGCAAGGAGCTGGAGCTCAGGGGCGTGCGTCAGGCACTCGCCCTCGGTATTGAAATAATACGGGACGAGGTCACCGGAATCTCATTTGCAGACGGCGGATATACGGTGTCTACCCCAACCCGCACCTTTTCCCCGCGCGCAGTGGTAATAGCCTGCGGCTCGGAGCATATCAAGCCGAAATTAGATAAATTTGACACGCTCATCGGGAGCGGCACAAGCTACTGTGCCGTATGTGACGGCTTTTTCTTCCGCGGAAAGCCGGTCGGCGTGCTCGGTGCGGGAAAATATGCTGCGGAGGAAGCAAAGTATCTGTCGTCGATATGTGAAAAGGTATTTCTCTTCGCCGACGGCAAGCCGCTCGAAGCGGAAATAACCGGCAATATCGAAGTAATTGCCGAAAAAACGGCGTCTCTCAAAACGACTGACGGGCTTCTCACGGGCGTCGTGCTCCAAAACGGCGATGAAATACCGTTAAACGGACTGTTTTCGGCTGTCGGCACTGCCGGCGCGTTCAGCTTTGCCAAAAAGCTCGGTCTCAAGCTCGACGGCACCGATCTGAAGGTGGATTCCGAAATGTCCTGCGGCGTTCCCGGACTGTATGCGGCAGGCGACTGCACCGGCGCTCCGCGCCAGATTGCAAAGGCTGTGTATCAGGGCATGACCGCCGCAAATTCAATTATTGCCTTTTTAAACCGACCCGTATAAAAACAGAGTCCTCCCTGTTTTCCGTGAATACAGCGGCAAAAATTCATAATAGAACATTGTTCGGGAGATGTATTTAATTGAAGAAAATTTCATTGTTTTTATGCTTAGTCATACTTATCACAGCTTTAAGCGGTTGTGCCGGATATAAGGAGACCACTATGAATATCAGCGACATTCTCGATAAGGTTGTCATTCAGGGCAGATACGAGGTTAAGGACAATTCCGTCACCTTTGATTGGTCGGGCTCTGAAATTGAATTTACCGCCGATTGCGTCGGAAAGGTCAGCGTAAATGTCACGAGCGAGGCAAACGCCTACGGTGAGACAGACAACGGCGTGCAGGGACTTACCTGCTTTGCCGCCTTTGTCGACGGCGAAAGAGTAAAAGACGATATTGAAGTTGATAACACCACAAGCGATATAGTTTTAGCCGAGAATATAGAAAAGGGCGTACATACCTTCCGCCTTGCGCGGCAGACAAATGTCTATGAATCGCAGGCACAGATAAATTCCGTCACTCTGACGGGCGAGCTGAAAGAGCAGGAGAAAAACAAGTACTATATCGAATTTCTCGGCGACAGCTACACCTCGGGCTACGGCATCAGAGGAACGCGAAGCGAAACCTACAGACCCATGCTCGACGACGCGACTCAAGCCTATGCCTACCTCACCGCCAAGCAGCTGGGAGCAGATTATCAGCTTTCCGCCTTCTCCGGCGCAGGCTTTGCCTTCGGTTATACAAAATTCACCATTCCGGAGGTTTACGGCTATCAGAACTGGTTCCGCGACACAGAGAAAGAATACGGCTTTGACCGCGTTCCCGACCTGCTTGTAATGAATCTCGGCACCAACGATGTAGCCATGGTGGGCACCGGCGAGCGCGAAACTGTCATTGAGGGCATTCGCGACCTTATGAACGAGGTTTATGACGGTTACAGCAAGAAGATACCGATTGTCATCTGCACCGACATATCTCACGAAAATAATGACTCCGCTATAACCGAAGCCTTCGACACATATTTCCCGGATGTTGAATACACGCTTGCCTGCCTCACAAAGGACTCCAACGGCTGTAACTATCATCCAAATGCCGCGGGAGCCGCAAAGCAGGCGCTTGAGCTTGTGGATGCTATAAGAATCTTCAAGCCGGATCTCTTCCCGGAAGACAAGGAATGAAGTCCAAGGGTATATATGAAACCACAGCCAAATCCTCTCTGAGGCTTTGGCTGTTTTTGTCTGCCTGCAAGCCGGCTTTGATTTCCGAAAATAACAAAACTGCGGTCGGCATGACCGCAGTTTCTCATTGCTGTATTCTTTCTGACATACTGTAAAAAAGTTCTGTTATTTCTGCAAAAACGACCTGACTGCGTCTGAAATATCCGGTGCTCCGAATACAGACGAGCCTGCAACCACCGTGTCACAGCCGGCCGATATAACCTCTCCCACGTTTGAAAGGTTTATTCCGCCGTCGACCTCCAGGTCGCAGGGATGCGAAAGAGCCGCTATCTTTTTCGCACAGTATTCAAGCTTGGGAAGACAGGACGGCATAAACTTCTGGCCTCCGAAGCCGGGTTCAACCGACATGATGAGTATAAGGTCGAGCTTGTCAAAATAGCCGTCCAGCACCTCCGGCGCTGTCCCGGGCTTTATAGACATACCGGCGCGCAGCCCGAGCGAATGAATCTTGTCAATAACCGCATTTCGATCCTCACACGCTTCGTAATGAAACGTAATTATATCCGAGCCGCAGGAAGCAAACGCGTCTATATATCTTATCGGGTCGGTTATCATCAGGTGCGTATCGAAAACCATATCGGTACATTTGCGGAGAGCCTTAATAACCGGCACACCGAAGGATATGTTCGGTACGAAAATTCCATCCATTACATCGAGATGCAGGTATTGCGCGCCCGCCTTTTCGGCGGCGCCTATATCCCCCTTGAGATTTGAGAAATCAGCCGCAAGCAGCGACGGTGAAAGCTTAATCATATCTTTTCCTTTCAAAACAGTGTCAATAACCGGTCATAACCATAAAATATAAACAAGGGCCGCCGTATACCGTCGGGCAGACGAAAAAAAACAAGGACTCAGACACAATCCCGGCAAGGGTACGGCTGTATATACGCTCATCCCCTTGTTTTGCGAAAAACGATGAGCTTTGACAGAATGTAATTTGCGATAAGCACGAACACGCTTGCAATAATCTTTGAAAGTATGTCGTTTGCACCGATGACCGATGTGAGAAGCAGCATTAAAGCAGTCTCCAATCCGAGAGTCAGTGCGCGGGAACCGACGAATTTCAAAAATTCGTCGGCTATCTCGCCCTTTTTTACCTTGTCGGAATTAAAGACATAGCGTCTGTTTGTAAAGTAGGCGAACAGTACGGCGCACACCCACGAAAAAATGTTGACGCCGACTACAAAGGCGCTTTTTTTGAATGTACCCTCCTGCATGGAGTTTATCCCGAACAAAAGCGACGGAAGTATATAAGAAAGATAAGAAACAACAGTCGTCAGCCCGCCGAAAACGAGATACAGTCCGCCCTCGGTAAAAAACAGCTTGTTGTATATGCCGAGCAGGGGCTTGGGACAGATTTTTCTGCCCCATTCAAAAAGCTTTATCATTGGCCGTCACCGTCTTTGTTTGAAATCTTGCAGCCGTTGTATTCATCCGCAAAATAAACAGGTCTTCCCTTGCTCTCGTTGAATATCTTGCCTAAATACTCGCTGATAACACCGAGCGAAAACAGTTGAACGCCGCCGATGAACAAAACAATCACCATCAGAGAGGAATATCCCGGGGTGTCAATGCCCCAGGCAATTGCCTTGATAATGATTACAAGCATGTATATAAACGCCGCTATCAGGAAAAATATACCGAACAGCATGGAAAGCCGAAGCGGAGCGGTCGTCGAGCTTGTAATGCCGTCGATTGCGAGATTGACAAGCGACATAAAGCTCCACTTGGACTTGCCCGCCTGTCGCTCTGCCACCTCATACTCTATCGCTATTTTCTTATAGCCTATCCACGCAAACAGATTTTTTGTATTTCTCTGCGTCTCGCGCAGTTTTTTTATTGCCTCAATACAGCGCCTGTCGAGCAAACGGAAATCTCCGACATCGGGATAAACCGGATATCTGGTCGACCTCTGCATGAAACGATAATAAATGCGTGTAAAAAACTTCTTAATAAATGATTCGCCCTTGCGGCTGGTGCGCTTGGCATACACATCGTCGTAACCCTCGCTCCAAAGCTTTGCCATCTGACCTATAAGCTCCGGCGGATGCTGCAAATCAGCGTCCATAATTACAACAGCGTCGCCCTTTGCATAGTCAAAGCCGGCGCACATAGCGGTTTCCTTGCCGTAGTTGCGGGACAGTGTCACATATGATACTCTTTTGTCCTTCTCCCTTTCGGCTTTCATAAGGCTCGCCGTGCTGTCGCTCGAGCCGTCATCTATAAACAAAAACTCGAAGTTATATTCCGTCAGTCCGTCCGCGACATTTCTCAGACGCTCACACAGCATCGGAAATGACTCCTCCTCGTTATAACACGGAATCAGCACCGTAATCAGCTTTTTTTCCATAGCGTTTGGCATTCCTCTCATTTTCAGAACTGATATTAGCTATTATACTATTCTTTTTGCCATAATTCAATATTAATGACAAAACTGTAAACCTAAAACGAAATTCATTCTTGATATTTTCGGATTTGTGTGATATAATCTCATGCGTGATAAACCTATGTATGCCGGTGTGATGGAATTGGCAGACGTGCTGGACTCAAAATCCAGTCCTGGCAACAGGGTGCGGGTTCGACCCCCGCCACCGGCACCAAATCAAAAAACCGTTGCAAATGCTGATTATCCAGTATTTGCAACGGTTTTTCTTAATTCTATTGTTCCGTCATATTGCTATAAATTCATTTGTATTAGCATTTTTTAAGCCGTTTTTGATATCAAATTGCTAACGGATTGCTAATAAAACAATCGAATTTACCTGTTTTTATATGCACGAACTGCGTCAAATAAGCCCTGAAGCCCTTCTCCCTCCGGCATTTCCATTACAGACGGTAATATCCGCTTTTCCAGCGCAAGCTTGAGCTGTTCTTTCTCGTCTGCGGTAAGCTGACGTTCATAATAGCTCAAATATTTGGAATTTTCGCGGATAGCGCGGTGCAGGTTCATCCACGCTTCCTTGTCGGATCCGTCCCTTGAGTCAAGCTCAACCTGATTCTTGTCCCGGTAATCCTCCACCTCGTTTATTGCGTTCTCTACCTTCTGACGGCGGCGCTGTTTTGTATCGTTTGCCCGCTCGATCTGCCGCTCATATTTACCCGCCTTGTCCTCGGCATAGCCTCTCAGCTCGCGGTTTGCGGAAATCTCATAGTTTTTGAGAATGTCTACAAGGTCCCTGCGCGCCTGCGCTCTTGCCGCATCCATTCCGTCGTCTCCGCCCTCGTCATAAGCCGCGGCCTCAAGAGACCTGTGCACGTTAGAGTCCTTCAGCATGATATCGGCAATAATTTTAAGCTGTTCCGCGCCGTCTGTAACCTCTGACGGGAAATACCCCTCTCCGAACATGGAGTTAAGCTCCGCATAGTAGGTGTCAAGCGCACGTCCCTTGCCGCCTGTCAGCACAACAAGGCCGTTGAGGCTCTTCCGGAGAGCGTCATAGTCGGAGATATCGCTCTTGACCTGCTGGTTGATTTTAATTTTTGCGCCCTTGATTTCCTGCTGTATTCCGGCAAGCTCTTCGTTCACATACGGCACATCGCTTGCGGCTATAACGGAATCCAAAAGGCTGTCAATATCGCTGTCGCTCAGCTTGCCGCCGTCGAGCATAGTCTTAGATACACCCTCGAGTATCCGTCCCATATCGCGCTTGTATCCGTCGCGTATGTTGAACGCTTCTGATATATCAGTCTTGAGCTGTCTCAGAGCCTTAACCGGTCTTTCGCTTCCGAGGTTTATTTCCTGCTGCACACCGGGCGTCATTTCGGCGCGCTCGTCTATGCTGTCAAAGAGACTTCTATCGTTGAGCTCCGC
>JAQXGK010000110.1 GCA_029006345.1 Bacillota bacterium | reverse complement strand
CGGTTATCTTTTCCATTTCCTCGCTGTTGGTTTGCTCAACCTTGGTTATAGCCTCATTTACTCCGGCAACAAGAATGTCCTGGAGCGTTTCTATATCGTCGGCATCCACTATCTCCGGAGCAAGTTCGATAGACTTGATCTTCTTGGTGCCGTCAATCTTGATCTTGCAGACACCGCCGCCTGCGGCAATGTCGTATTCCCGCGCATTGAGCTCCTCCTGAAGAGCGGCCATATCCTCCTGCATCTTCTGAGCCTGACGCAACATAGCGTTCATATTTCCCGGGCCCTTGCCCATCCCCTCCGGCAATCTTGCTTTCATACCTTTACCTTACCTTTCTTTTTCCGTAATAAAACGAATATCAAAGTCCCGCAAGCGAATCGTCGCCGGCTTCGGGCTTAACATCGGCACTGACTATACGAATGCTTGCGGCCTCCGGAATTATCTCTTTGATTTTCGACTCTATTGATACAAAAAACTGACCAGATGATAATATGTTCTTTGCCATTCCGGTTACACTGACAACACATTCGCTGCCGTTCAATCTGAAGCTCATTTCGCTCAAAAATGATTTTAATATAGGATTTGTTTCTCCCAGAGCAGTCTTCAGCCTGTCAAAGCGTGCATCGCTGCCCGCCGTATCGGCACTGTCCGAGGTATCTGTTTCCGTTTCTACTTGTCTCTTTGAGACTCCGACAGCAACGGCAGGTGTCCCGTTATCAGTAATCGCCGGAACGCTTTTTGCCGTTTCCTGACGGTTTACGGGTGTATATCCCTGAGGAATCCTGCGCTCCAGCTCGCTTACCCTTGCAGTAAGCGCCTCCGCAGAAGAGTCAAGCCGCCTGTCGCAAAGCTTGAGAAACGCTATCTCGCACGAGGCACGCTTGCTGCCCGAAATTCTGTCATAACCCGCTAGCAGGTTTTCAAGCGTTACTATGTTATGGTATATTTCGGCGTCGCTTAGCTGCTCGGCTACATTCTTAAGGCGTTCTTTTTCATTGTCATAACAGTCGAGATAACCGTCGCATGACGGAACGCATCTAATGACCAGCAAATCGCGGTGAAGCTTAACAATATCAGAAATCGAGCTTTTAATCTCACTTTGCTTATCATACAGTTGAGCGATAAGTGCCATGACACGCGCGGCATTATGCGCCGCAAGCGCTTCTGTAATGCTAAGGATAAGCTCTCTGTCGCCGAGTCCGAGAATTTCGGAAACCTCCTGTGAACCGATCTCGCCGTCAAAGCCCGTACATGCCTCAAGAAGACTCAGCGCATCGCGCATGGCGCCGTCTGACAGGCGTGCCATTACGCTTGCCGCTTCGCGCCGGAGCTTGATTTTCTCTTTGGCAGATACATACATCAGCCGTTCTATTATCGTTTCCGGCTTAATTCTCTTAAAATCAAAACGCTGACAGCGTGATAATATCGTAGCGGGAATTTTATGTATTTCAGTTGTGGCGAAGATAAACAGCACATGCTCCGGCGGCTCCTCAAGCGTCTTGAGAAGCGCATTAAACGCTGAGCCGGAGAGCATATGTACCTCGTCGATAATATAAACCCTCTTTTTACCCTCAGCCGGAAGATACTGCAGCTCGTCACACAGGCTTCTGATGTCGTCAACGCCGTTATTGCTTGCGGCGTCCATCTCGACAACGTCCACCATACGTCCCTCGTTGATCGCAACGCAGGACGGACAGCTATTGCAGGGCGAACCGTCGTTGAGATTGTCGCAGTTTACCACCTTGGCGAGAATCTTGGCAAACGTCGTCTTACCAGTTCCGCGGGAACCGCAAAACATATAGGCATGCGGCATTCTGCCTGACCTTATCTGTTCCTTCAGCACGGCGACTATATGTTCCTGTCCGCAGACATCATCAAAGGTCTTCGGACGGTATTTTCTGTAAAGAGCCTGATACACAGTTTTCACCTACCCAATATCAAAAAATGAGATACAAATTAAGACCGCACACCCGAAAATCGAAATCGAAGAAATCAGCGCTTTTCCGTTCAAACAGCTCCGGACAGGCTATCTCACGGCACATCGAATAAATCACTTAATGCTGCTTGGTTCCCCACCTGACATGGTTCGTGACCTTCAATTGCGTAAGACCCATCCTTCAACACCGATGAAAGGCAGCAGCCTGACGACTCCGTCCCTCAATCCGGGATTCTCCCCTGCTACAGCGGATGGCAGGTACAAGGCACCGCTAACTCCCCGGATAGTACGGTCTTAATTCATATCTCATATGTCGGCTTTGCAGACAGTTTGAGCCGTCCGCAAAGCCGCTGACATTTACTTGGTTCCGAAAATTCTGTCTCCGGCGTCACCGAGACCGGGCACAATGTATGCGTGTTCGTTGAGGCGTTCATCAAGAGACGAGCAGAAAATCTTTACGTCGGGATGAGCCTCAAGAAGCGCCTTGACTCCCTCGGGAGCGGCAAGTATGCACATGAACTTGATATTCTTTACTCCCGCCTTTTTGAGAAGGTCGATGCAGGCGATGGACGAGCCGCCTGTTGCAAGCATCGGGTCGAGTATTATTGCGTCTCTTTCGCTGATATCCTTGGGGAACTTGCAGTAGTATGTAACCGGAAGCTTGGTTTCGGGATCCCTGAAAAGACCTACATGTCCGACCTTAGCGGCAGGAATGAGAGTCAGAACGCCGTCCACCATACCGAGTCCCGCTCTGAGAATGGGTATTATGGCGAGCTTCTTGCCTGCAATCACCTTCGTGGTAGTCTTGCATATGGGAGTCTCAACCTCCTGATCCCGGAGAGGAAGGTCTCTTGTAGCCTCATAAGCTATAAGGTTTGCTATCTCCGAAACAAGCTCTCTGAAATCCTTGCTTGAAGTATCCTTATCTCTCAGAAGCGAAAGCTTATGCTGAAGAAGAGGATGGTCGCACAAAAACAAATTCGGGAATTCTTCTTTCATTTTCGGTTCTCCTTATAATTGCAATTATTATTCAATATAAATCGCTTACGATTATATCATAAAAAGCATAGGTTTTCAATAAGGACGGTAAAAATTATCCGTCTATCATGTCAAGACGCCTCTGATGCCGTCCGCCTTCAAACTTCGTGTTGAGAAACACATCTATAAGCCTTTCTGCCGTTTCGAGCGAAACAACCGAGGCTCCGAGACATATGACATTCGCGTCGTTGTGTAATCTTGAGCGCATAACACTGAATTCATCGGTAGAATTAACAGCCCGCACGCCGCTTGTTCGGTTTGCGCATATCATCATGCCTATTCCCGTACCGCAGATAAGCACTCCCCTGTCAGCTCTTCCGGAGGATACTGCGTCGGCAACAGCCTTTGCATATACGGGATAATCGTCGTCTTTATCAAGCGCGGTGTTCCCCTCGTCGGTCCACTTTATACCATTTGCATCAAACCATTTTTTTAGCTGTTCTTTCATTTCAAAACCGTTATGGTCGCTTCCGATCGCTATCATGTCAAATCTCCTGCTCCTTTTGTCTGCATATTAACTGTATATTATTTATCGTTTTTCTTTCTCTCGGCGCCTGACTGGCGAAGATAAACAGGTGTGAGCCTCTCGCCCGCAACAAATCCGCCGCAAGCATATTTTTTCTCGGCCAGTAAAGCCGTGCTTACCGCATTCTGAAGTCTTGCACCCTCTCCGGCAAGCCTCAAATCAGGCGCAAAGCCCTCGACGAATTTTACCGCTCCGTCGCCGCAGACGATAAAATCTCTGCCGCCGAGCTCACTTGCCAGCGCCTCTCCAGAAATCGCTCTGTCGGGCGTCATACGGATAAGGGAACGCTGTTTGACTTCAAACAGGGCGTTGTAGAACTCGTTTCGTCTTGCGTCCATGCAGGGACAAATCAGCGCTCCTTCGCAGTCGATAAGGTTGTATGCCAGCGCCTCAAGCGTGGAAATCCCGACGCACGGCAGATTGTGTGCAAAGCAAAGCCCCTTTACCGTCGAAATACCGATACGGAGCCCGGTAAAAGAACCCGGGCCGTGAGAAACGGCGATAAGCGAAAGATCTGATCTTTCAAGCCCTGATATGCGAAAAGCCGCATCTATCATAGGCAGAAGCGTTTGACTGTGAGTCAGCTTATTAGTAACGGAAAATGAAGCGACCGTCCTTGAATCCCTAACAAGTGCAACCGATGCCGTTACTGCCGAGGTATCAAGCGCCAATGTCAGCATATCTTGCCTCCGTTAACCTTACAGATAGTAATTTTTCTCTCCTGTGCGCCGATATATTCTATCGAAACGCGAAAATAACTTTCAGGCAGAGCAAACGGAATCTTTTCGCTCCACTCGCACACCGTCACTCCATCATCTATATAGTCGTAGAACCCTGTGCTGTACAAATCGTCTTCGTCGGCAATACGGTACATATCGAAATGATTTATTCTGTAGCTGTCGCCCTTATATACATTTACTATCGTATAAGTAGGGCTTTTTACAGCGCATTGGGGAGCCAGAACAGAGGCAAGACCTCTCGTAAACGCGGTTTTGCCCGCACCGAGCTCGCCGTAAAGAGCTATGAAAGCATTTGTATTGCCGTCTTTTATCATTTCTTTTGCAAGCCAAGCTCCCGCGTCGGCCGTTTTTTCGGGAGTATCTGTTAAAATCTCAGTCAATTTCTCATCCATAACTTATTTTTGGTACAAACACTAGCTTTAGTATTTTATCATATTTTCCGCTGTCAAACAATAGGATATATCAAGTTTTTACATATGCCGTCCAATATTTATCGTACACAACGAAGCCCGGCTTGGCGCCGGCAGGTTTACGGACGTACCGTATAAGTGTGTAATCCACCGCGACAAGCGAATGTTCGTCAGCCTTTGAATTTTTCGCGGCTGTTTCGGCAGCAAAGGTAAAGTCTTCGCTCGGCGGTTCTTCACCGCCCGTCACCATAACAACGTGACTGCCGGGATAGTTCTTTATGTGGAACCAGTAGTCGTTCTTTTCGCCCAGCACCGTTGTTATATAATCGTTTTGCAGATTATTTTTACCGATAAGCAGCTTATATCCGTTAGGAGTAACGACGGTCTGTATTTTGAACTTCTTTTTCTTGTGCTGCTTTTTCAGGCACGAGGACATCTTCTTTCCGTAGCCCCATTCCGAAAGCTCCTCGCGTATTTCATTGAGCTCGTCGTCGGTTTCGGCGCGCATAAGGCTGTCGTACACAGAAGCAATGTACATAAGCTCCTGCTCAGCGAGCTCAATCTGCTTTGCGAGCATTATCTTTGCCGCCTTTTTCTTAGAATACTCCTTGTAATACTTCTGTGCATTCTGCGACGGGGTGAGGCGCGAGTCAAGCTTGACTCTTACATTCGGCATATCCTCTCTTGTGTAATCAATGGCATCGATAAATTCGTCGCCTCGATGAATACGGTGTATCTCCTGTATTATCAAATCGCCGCAGAGCTTACATTCTTCAGCCTTTTCCGAATCCAAAAGCTCGTTTTTCTGGAGAGAAATCTTCTTTTTGAGCCTTGCTTCGGAGTTCTTCAGCATTGTGGAAATATCGTTGAAGTGTTGGCGCTTGCGTTCGTTTCTGTCCCTCACGGAGAAATAGGTGTCTATAACCTCGCTGACGGTTTCTAGCCTTTCGCATTTCGCATAAGCGCCGTATTGTTTTATTTCAAAGAATGAATATTCAAACGGGCAGTCTTCATCCTTCTTATACATCAGACAGGGAGAATATCCGCCGCTTTTTATTATCTGCGCATATGCACTCATTTCATCTGCCAGCGCCCGAACATCAATCTCGCCGACCGATATATCGCAATCGCCGGCGGCTCGGAAAACTATTTCTCTCGCGGTAAGAGAGGCAAGTCCCTGAAAGCGGTCTATAAGGAATTTGCACGCCGGCATTTCTCTGTCGGCTCCGTCAATAAAGGCGGAAAATTCATCGTAATTTGTTTCCAGCGGATTCAGCTTGTCCTGTGCGGGAGGCAGAGTATACTTCATTCCGGGCAAAAGAGCGCGGGAGGATGACGAGCTTATATCTGTGGTGCGGAAGCAAGCGAGGACCTTATGCTGACCGTCGCAGAAAACGGTGTTGCTGTTTCTGCCCATTATCTCAACATACAGATACTTTTCGCTCGTAAAGCCCATTTCATCGTCGCCGGTGAACCTGAATTCCAAAACGCGGTCAAAGCCTATCTGACGCACTTCTGTCAGACGGCCGCCCTGCAAATGCTTGCGCAGCAGCATACAGAACATCGGCGGCGTAGAAGGATTCTCCTTAACGGCCGATGTTATGCAAACTCTCGGGCAATTCGAACCGGTCGTTATCAGCAGCCGTCTGCTTTTGCCGAGAGAGCGTATTACTATATTGATTTCGTCCTTTTCAGGGAAAAAAATTTTTTCTATCTTGCCGCCTGAAAGCTGCCTGTTCAAATCATTGGCAACTGCGGCGACCATACCGGAATCAAAAGCCATTGTTAATTTCTCCAATCAATACTGTTATTCTATCATACAGACAGAGAATAAACAAGATATTAATATTGCTTTCATATAATTGTATCACAAGGCCGATAAATCATAGGAGCGGTATAATATAATCCCATAAACCAAAATAAATACAATTAGTCGGCTTGAAAAGCAAAACACGTTGAAATGTAAATTAAATTATGGTGATTTTTTTGATAAGGAGACTGTTATGGACGGATGCATATCATTCTGTGAGCTTCAGAAAAAGCAGGTAATCAACGTTTGCGGCGGGAGAAATCTCGGGTATATCGGGGATATGACGATAGACCTCTGCTCCTTTCGCATTTTGTCAATCGATATACCGGTACAATCGCGGGTGTTCAGCTTCAAAAAATGCGAGTATATACGCATTTATTCAAGCCAAATCGAACAGATCGGAGAAGATGCGATACTCGTGCGCGCGCCGAGTCACGAAAAATGCGGAAAGACGAGAAAATTTTGATTGACAGAAGTATTTTTTACATATAAAATGGTAACAAACAGTACTTAATCTACCCGAAAAACGACAAATAATAGCAAAAAGGACAATGAAAAAAACACATTTATTCATTATTTTGAGCGCATTTTGCGTACTATTAGCACTGATTTCGCTCAATTCATGCTCAAAATCGAGTGAAAATATTATCGAAAACGAGGAGTTAACCGAAACCGGGTACACGCAGACGGCAGAACCGGTTCCGGTCTGCGACAAAAGCTACGACGGTCTTCCCGACTTCATAATCACTCCCCGGCACAGTGCAAATTCACGTGAGCTGTTCGTTAGGCAGGATGAGATCACCGGACGGGGCGACGGCTCATATGAAAATCCCTACGGCTGTCTTCAAACGGCGTTCAAATACGCCCTCCCCGGAGATACTATCTATCTGCTTGAAGGAACCTACTACGGAAGAACAACTGTTAGCACTGCGGGCGAAGAGGACAACTGGATAACCGTCATGCCGTACAAAAATGCAAAGGTGGTCTTTGACGGTGACTTCATAGGTCCGAACGAAGGCACCTGCATCAAAGTCCTTGCGACAAGCAAATACATATTATTCAAGGGCTTTGAAATCAAAAACTACGACGGTGCCGGAATATGGACGGTAGGCAATAGCCAATACATATATATTGAGGATATGGAAATACACGACATATCCACACCGGCCTTCACCCCATACGGAACCGAAGCGATACTCGGCTCCGGACAGAACTTTCTCATACGCGACTGCTGCTTTTACGATATCGGAAAAGACAGGCTTTCTGCAAGCGACCACGGTATCTATATGTTGGAAGCAAAAAACTGGGTGGTCGACTCAAACCTGTTCAGAACAGCGCCCGGCGGCGGAATACATCAGTTTATGGGCTACCAGGACAAGGTGTGGGCGAGCAATATATATGTTACGAATAACATATTTGCCGAAAATCTATATCATATCGTGCTTTCCTCCTGCGGCAATTTTTACATTAAGAACAACATTTTCATAAATGCTAAGGAAACCGACTTTTACATACTCAATCATGTAAGCGACACCTACATATCCGACAACATCTTTTACAATGCCTACACAAAGGATTCCGTATATGAAAAAGGAACCTGGTGTGCCGACACAATAAGACCGAACAGGGTTAAAAGCTACTTTATTTTTTCGGACGACCCAGAAGGCTTCAGGGAAAACATCTTTGAGAAAAACTTTGTAATGTACGAAAGCATGCCTTTTCGCATTAAATACGGCGGAAACCTGTATGCAAGGCTCTCGGGGCCCGACGATATTGGCCAAAAGGATAGCTTCAACACATACAGTGATAATATTTTTGTCAAGCCGGAGCTCCCGCTCCCCGAGCTGATAAAGAGCTCTGTTATCACCGCTGTAACAATCATCCACTGTCTTAATCATTAACTGTTATAAAAGAAAGGACAATCAACAAATGTCACATTTGGTATTAAGGAGAATTTCCGTATTTCTGATAGCTATAGCCACCGTTTTAACACTCATATCCTGCCAAAACGAAAAAGAGGAAATCTCAGATACTGAGATAGCCGCCGAGCTTTCCGAAGAATATGCCGAGGAAAGGAAGGCGGAGCAGCAATCCTATGAAAAGTATCCCGACTTTATATCGCCGGTAGTTCACAACGGACTCGATATATATGTATCCCCTACAAAAGCAGACGAGGCATTTTCATCCGGAAAGGACACAACGCTTGACAGACCGCTGTACGACGGCTCGTTCGAGCACCCATTCAACTCGCTCCAGATAGCTTTACTTTGCGCAAATCCCGGGGATACAATTTATCTGCTGGGCGGTACATACGACGAAAAAAACTATATTTCCAAGCGCGGCAGACCTGACGCATGGTATACCATCAAGGCTTACGGCGACGAAGAGGTAATCTTCGACGACGGAAAAGGAACGCTGGACAGTTGTATAGTCTTTGAAGAGGCGGCCGGCTATTGGAAAGTGGAGGGCTTTGAGATACGCAACTACACCGGCGCCGGAATATGGATAAAGGGCGGAACAAACTACTGCATTGAAAACATGAGTATCCACGACATTTCAAATCCGAGCTTTACCAATTATGGTTCGTCCGCAATTCTCGGCAGCGGCGAAAACGTTCTTGTGCGCAACTGTTCTATATATGATATCGGTCAGGACAGAATGGCTCACCTGGACCACGGCTTTTATCTCGGAAGTCCTCATAAATGGGTAATAGATTCAAATCTCATCTACAACGTACCCGGTGCGGGAATCCATCAATATTGCGGCGACTCGCCTCAGGTTGAGGGTCAGAATGTTTATGTATGGAACAACATAATATATAACTGCAACTATGGCTTCGTACTCTCCTCCTGCGCAAAATACTATATATCCAACAACACGGTCGTAGACAGTGCCGAATGTGACTTTTTCATATACGGTCTTGCAAAGGACTGCGTAATTCAGAATAATATATTCTATACAGATTTCACCGAAACCTCATTTGTCTACCGCGGTCAGTGGGACAAGAATAACATAAGAAAGCACTCGCCGGGCGCACACTTCATCATACCCAACGGCAACGCCTGCTCAAATATGCTGTACGAAAACAATCTGCTGTACGGCGAAGTAAAAAGAAAGGACTACTATTCCGGCGGCGTAGGACAGCCTGTGAACGGATTTCAGCGCATAGACGGCAAAAACACGCACAAGGACTATATTACCTCCTCTCCCTGCTTCAGCGGCGAGGGCAACTTCGGATTTATACCGGGCGGCGACAGCCCATGCATAGGAACGGCGCTCATGAATGAGTACACTCCGCCGACGAATTATGACGGAGTACCCCGTTCCGAACAAAACAACATCGGAGCTTATTGATGAAAAAACCTCTGTTCATCGCATCGACAGCAATTCTTCTTGCGGCTTTTACTGTTTCATGTGGGGGATTTTCCGCACGCAAAGCAGACAACCGCGGTTCTCGGGATACCGTCGGCATCCGTCCTCAAAATGAAAGCTTTATACGGGCGCGCATTAACCCCGAAAGCTATATCGGTTACCCCGACTTTATAACCGCGCCGACCGTGGGAAACGGATACATTTTTGTATCGGCACAGCACGGTTCGGACGAGGGCGATGGCAGCTTTAACAGTCCTTACGGCACAGTCGCACACGCGCTTTCTAAAGCAAAGGAAGGCGATACTGTATATATAAGAGGCGGAACATACCGCGAAAGTGCAGTCGTTAACAACAGAGGTACAAAAGACAAATTTATAAATATTGTGGCATACAACGGTGAAAAGCCTGTATTTGACTGCAGGGACAGTCAAAGCCCTGCGGCATTCACCTTCACCGGCTCATCGGCATACATCCGCATTAGCGGGATCGAGATTTGCAATTACAGCAGTTCGGGAATATGTGTCAAGGAGGGTGCGCAGAATATTATAATCGAGGATGTCAAAATTCACGACATCAGCACTCCGAATTATACCGAAAACAGCTCGCAGGCAATATTAGGCTCAGGCAAAAACATACTGATAAAGAATTGCGAGCTCTTCGATATCGGCCAAGACAGAATGACCCGGCTCGACAGCTGTATAAATTTAGGCAAGCCTGAAAACTGGGTAATAGATTCAAACAATCTAAGTAATGCACCCGGCGCGGGGATTCAGCAATACTTCAATAATGTAAAGCAATCGGCTAGCAGAAACGTTTATATTCAGAACAATGTTATCAAAAACTGCAAATACGGCTTTTCCCTCTCCTCCTGCGCCCTGTTCTTTATATCCAACAATGATGTGATAAATGTCAACAGCTCTTACTTTTACATAAACGCAGACGTGAAAGACTGCGTTATTCAAAACAACATCTTTCTGAGTTTATACAAAAGCGGCAGTTTATATAGCGCCGGCGAATGGAATTCCGACAGAATAAAGCAAGCCAAGGTTCAAAGCAATCTGATAGTCTGCTCCGCCAAGGCGCAATTTGAAAACAATACCATTACAAACAACATACTCTTCCAGGCGCTTGACTGCAAAATATGTATCGGCGGCAAGTGGAGCGGCGTTCAGGATGCGGCAGACTTCGACGCTGATAATACTTATGACGCGCTGTTTGAAACAGACCCG
>JAQXGK010000109.1 GCA_029006345.1 Bacillota bacterium | reverse complement strand
GTCTTAAAGCGCAACCTTGAAATAAACAAGGATAAATAGCACCGTCAAAAGGCATTTTTTTGATAATATGTTCTCGCTTCAACAAATCATGTTGGGGGATTTACAGTTCAAATGCTCACGCCGATTCAAAGAGAGGTTGCATGCGGCGATGTCCTGAAAGCACAATGAATATTCCCGATATGAAGAATCATGGCTCAGGATTTGAAAACCAAGAGGAAAAAGGTCGACGATATAATAACCAATACTGTTGTCCGTGCAGGCAAAGCTCCGTTCGGGGCAGTGTTGTGTGATAAAAAAAGAGGTCGACCGCATCCTGTCTCACGCCAAAGGCGCTTCAGAAACAACGAAAAAGGTTGACCCCCTATCATCAAGATAATGTTGTTGTCAACAGAAAAATATCGAGACCGAAAACAGCGATACTGCATAAAACGGCAAGGGGATAAACCGGGAGATAACAAGCAATAAAACAGGGATATGCGGCTAAACGGACAGCTGAGGTTTCGGCGGCATATACTGCAAATAAGTGCATTAACGGGCAAATGACAAAAAATACCTTTGCAACCTTGACTATTTATGTTATAATAGTATGTCTTGTTATACCTGAAAGGAAAATAAATCAATTATGGAAAGAATTATCATCACGGGCGGCAAGCCGCTGTACGGCGAGATTTCGGTTTCCGGATTCAAAAACGCCGCCGCTCCGATTATTTTCGCGACAATACTGGCGCAGGACAAATGCGTGATAGAAAATCTGCCCGACATAAGCGACGTAAGAGTAGCGCTCGATATTCTTACCGCTATGGGCGCGTATGTTAAATATACCGGTGACACCACCGTTGAAATAGACACTACAAACATCAACCCCGGCGGAGCTCCCGTGGAGCTGGTGCGAAAAATGAGGGCGTCCTACTACCTTCTGGGCGCAGAACTGGGAAGGTTCGGAAAAGCGACTGTCGGAACTCCCGGCGGCTGCGATCTGGGAGAGCGTCCTATAGATCAGCATATAAAGGGCTTCGAGGCTCTCGGCGCGACTGTCGAGGTCGATGAAAGCACAAACACCATTGTCGCCACCGCTCCCGAGGGCGGCAGACTGATAGGCGACTCGGTATATCTTGACGTTGTTACGGTCGGCGCGACCATCAACATTATGCTCGCGGCGGTGCTTGCCGAGGGCACCACTGTTATCGAAAACGCCGCGCACGAGCCGCATATAGTCGATACAGCAAACTTTCTGAATTCCTGCGGCGCGGAAATCAGCGGCGCCGGAACGGACAGCATAAGAATCCGCGGGGTCAAGCGTCTGCACGGCACTACCTACGCTATCATACCCGATATGATAGAGGCCGGCACATACATGATACTCGCCGCCGCCACCAACGGAAAGCTGAAAATATCAAACCTCATTCCCAAGCATGTGGAGAGCATTACCGCAAAGCTTGAGGAAATGGGCATAATAGTGGAAGAGGGCGACGAGTCGGTAACGGTCTACCGCGGGGAAAAGCTAAACAAAGTCAACATAAAGACACTGCCGTATCCCGGATTCCCCACCGACATGAATCCTCAGATATGCGTAATGATGTGTCTGCTCGACAACCACACAAAATGCACGCTGACCGAGGGAGTATGGGAAAACCGCTTCCGGTACGTCGAGGAGCTCAAGCGTATGGGCGCCTGCATTACCGTAAACGGACGGCGCGCCGAGGTAGAGGGCGTGGGACGGCTTCACGGCGCTAAGGTGCGGGCAGTGGATCTGCGCGCCGGAGTGGCTATGGTCATAGCCGGGCTTGCGGCAAGCGGCCAGACCGAAATAGACGAAATATTCCACATACAGAGGGGCTACGACAACATTGTCGAAAAGCTCAAGTCGGTCGGAGCTGACATAGATCTGGTCACAATTTCCGACAGCTATACCAAAATCAGCGACTGAGAAAGGCTTACTGTAAATGGCACAAAACATAAACTCAGAAAGCAGGGCTGACGCCTGCGGCGAAAACGCCGCGGCGGAGCACGATAATAACCAATACGAAAGCACCGTTCCCTGCCAAACAGAGCAGGAGCAAACCGCTTGTCAGAGCGCGAAACCGGAGGATTCTGCCGCCGAAGCCGAGGAGGCCGCTCCGGTCAAGGTCGAAATAATCGGCATCCGCTTCAAGTCGGCAGGCAAGGTGTACTACTTCGACCCGGCGGGACTTAATCTGGCAGTCGGCGACAATGTTATAGTCGAGACGGTGCGCGGGGTGGAATTCGGCACGATTGCCATCGCCAACCGCAGAGTATCCTCCCGCGAGGTCATTACGCCCCTCAGAAAGGTACTGCGCGCGGCAACTTCCGAGGATATTCAACGGCGCGCAAAGGCCGCCGCAACCGAGGACCGTGCAAAGAAGGTCTGGGAGGAAAAGGCACGGGAATGCAAGCTGGAAATGGATCTGGTGGACGTCGAATACTCCTTCGACGGAAGCAAGCTCTTATTCTACTTTACGGCTGACGGCAGAGTCGATTTCCGCAGCTTTGTAAAGGAGCTCGCCGGAGTATTCAAAACGCGCATTGAGCTTCGCCAGATAGGAGTGCGCGACGAGGCAAAACAGGTCGGCGGACTGGGTATTTGCGGGCGGCCATTTTGCTGCTCAACCTTCCTGAACGATTTTCAGCAGGTATCCATAAAAATGGCAAAGGAGCAGGGATTATCGCTCAACTCCGCCAAAATCAGCGGAACCTGCGGCAGACTGATGTGCTGTCTGCGCTACGAAAACGAACTGTATGAAGAGGAAAGCAAAAAAACGCCCAAGGTTGACAGCATAGTCGAAACGCCGAGCGGCAAGGGATATGTAATAGAGAATAACGTACTGGCAGGACTTGTCAAGGTTGCCTTTACCGAGCGCGACGCCAATGCGGCGCCCGAGATATTCCACCGCGACGATGTAAAGGTGATCGGCAAGCGTTCCGGCAACAAAAAGAATCACGACGATTTGAACGAACTCAAGTCGCTCGAAAAAGATTAAATTTTCCTCTTTTCTTTTTGCAATTGTTATGTTACAATAGGCACGTAGGAAAGAACGGCGTTTTTTCGCTGTATTTCGATAAATAATTTTTTACGGAGGACATGAAAATGGCATATAAGATTTCCGACGATTGCATCGGCTGCGAAGCTTGCGTAAGCGAGTGCCCTGTTGAAGCTATCAAGCCTGACGACGGCAAGTGCGTTATCGATCCCGATACCTGCATCGAGTGCGGCGCATGCGCAGGCGTTTGCCCTGTTGACGCTCCCAAGGCTGACTGACAGCGAACATAAAAAGAGCCGAAATGAGCGATGTCCTAAAGGACATCTAAAAAGGAAACGAAGACTTTTTCTTCGTTTCCTTTCCTTTTTTATACATAATTTGCTTGTCTCAATTGAGTTGTCAACCCAAAATATATCAGCAACAAGTTTTATCTTATATCTTATAAAGAATTATATCTCCCTATCTTCTTTAATCTTTACCGCTTTTTAATGACAGTAAAAATATAAGTTTTTCAAGTTATATTCCGTACTGCGTACGGAGTTTTATTTTCGGCAAGCCAAAAGTTTTATTGAAACCTTGCGGTTTCAGCGGTATTTTATTCGCCGCCGAAACTGCAAAAGGCAATAAAACCATGCGAAGCATAATAAAACTGCTAAGCAATATAACTCGCTGTCAGGCGAATAAAACAAGGCGGCTCTATTTTGCGCGGATCGGCGCTGCGGCAATTGTATCCCGGGCGAACCCGGATAAGTGATTCTGCTGTTATTTATACGGCTTTTCCGTTGATATTATTGGCAGATTTCACGCTTGACAAAGGGTTAGTTGTCTTGTATACTAACACCTAAGCATTTATTATGCAAAAAATAAAGAAACGGAGGATGAAAAAGATGAAAATATCGTTTTCAACGCTTGCTTGCCCTGAGTACAGCTGGTCGGATATTTATTCTATGGCAAAAGACATCGG
>JAQXGK010000108.1 GCA_029006345.1 Bacillota bacterium | reverse complement strand
AAAGAAGCGTACGAAAAAATCAATCCGGATGTAACGGTCGAGGTTCAGCAGAGCGATTCTTCGACAGGTATGTCAAATACAATCGACGGCATTTGCGACATCGGCATGGCTTCAAGAGAGCTTAAGGACAGCGAAAAGGACGCAGGTCTCGAAGCAACAGTTATCGCTCTCGACGGAATCGCAGTAATCGTAAACAACGACTCTCCGGTCGATGACCTGACAAGCGAGCAGGTATGCAGCATATATACCGGCGAAAGCAATAAGTGGAGCGATATCCTCGGACAGTAAGCTCCGAAAGGAACGCCATGAAGAAATACAAGGAAAAAATAATGCAGGCGGTATTTACTCTTGCCGCCTGCATCTCCATAGCAGCGGTAGCGCTTATATGCATTTTTCTGTTTGCAGGCGGCTTTCCCGCAATAAAAGAAATAGGTATATTTAAGTTTCTCTTCGGAACGGTATGGCAGCCCTCAAACGGCCGCTACGGAATACTGCCCATGATAATAGGCAGTCTGTATGTAACGGCAGGCGCTGTAATCATCGGCGTCCCCATCGGCATACTGACAGCCGTGTTTCTTGCCGACTTCTGTCCCAAGCCTATCTACAAAATTGTTAAGCCGGCGATAAACCTGCTCGCCGGAATACCGTCGGTAGTCTACGGCTTCTTCGGACTGGTTGTAATAGTACCGTTTGTAAGAAACAATTTCGGCGGGCGCGGCACCAGCATACTATCAGCGTCAATAATACTCGGACTTATGATACTGCCAACCATCGTCAGCATATCGGAATCCTCCCTACGCGCTGTGCCGGAGCACAATTTCGAGGGCAGTCTCGCGCTGGGCGCAACCAAGGAAAGAAGCGTTTTCCGCGCTAAGCTGCCGGCCGCAAAATCCGGAATTTTTGCGGGAGTGGTGCTCGGAATAGGCCGTGCCGTCGGAGAAACAATGGCAGTAATGATGGTGGCCGGAAATCAGCCTGTAATACCGGGAAGCATTCTGGACGGAGTAAGAACGCTGACGACCAACATTGTCCTCGAAATGGGATACTCCACCGATCTTCACCGTGAAGCACTCATAGCAACCGCCGTCGTGCTTTTCGTATTTGTGCTTATCATCAACCTGTCATTCTCGCTGATTAAGAGGAAATCCAAATGACAAAAGCAAATAGATTATCCGTAAACCGAATGAGCTTAAAACAGAAGATTAATTCTTACAAAAAGCACCCCTTTTCCCTGTTAGCGCTGCTTCTTGTCTGTGCCGCGGCAGCAGTTGCCGTGCTGTCGCTGGTTTTTTTGGTGGTATATATTTTAATCAAGGGCGTGCCTTATCTGTCACCGAGCCTGTTTGAGCCTGAATACAACTCCGAAAACGTTTCCATGCTGCCGGCAATCATCAACACGCTGATAATGATGGTCTCCGCTCTTATTCTCGCACTGCCGGCCGGAATCGGCGCGGCCATATATCTGTCCGAATATGCGCGCCGCGGAAATAAATTCGTTGAGGCTGTCCGCATTACGGCAGAGACTCTTTCGGGCATCCCTTCAATTGTTTACGGACTGTTCGGCTCGCTCTTCTTTGTGCTCAAGTTAAAGATGGGGCTGTCGCTGATATCCGGTGCGGCTACGCTAGCGATAATGATACTGCCGCTTATAATGCGAACAACCGAGGAAGCGCTGCTCAGCATACCCGACACCTACAGAGAAGCAAGCTTCGGCCTGGGTGCCGGAAAGCTGAGAACAGTCTTCCGCGTTATTCTGCCGGCCGCTGTACCCGGAATACTTTCGGGTATAATACTCGCTATAGGCAGAATAATAGGCGAATCGGCGGCGCTTCTCTACACCGCGGGAACATACACAAAGATAGTATCAAGCCTGTCCGACTCATCCCGGACTCTGGCTGTGCATATGTACGTGCTTTCAAACGAGGGGCTGTATATAAATGAGACTTATGCAACGGCGGTCGTACTTCTTATTCTGGTAATACTGGTAAATGCGCTGTCCGACTTAGTAGCAAAGCGCCTGACCAAAGGAAAAGAAAGGAACTGACAATGAACAAGATAGAGATTTCCGGACTTGATCTTTACTACGGCAAATTTCACGCCTTGAAAAACATAAATCTCGCTGTGCCGGAGGGAAAAATAGTATCCTTTATCGGACCGTCCGGTTGCGGTAAATCCACTCTCCTCAAAACACTCAACAGAATGAACGATTTGGTCGAGGGATGCAGGATTACCGGCAGTGTAACGCTTGAGGGCCAGGACATATACGGCGATATGGATGTGAATTTGCTGAGAAAACGGGTAGGTATGGTATTTCAAAAGCCCAACCCCTTCCCTATGAGCATATATGATAACGTCGCCTACGGGCCGCGTACGCACGGTATAAGGAAGCGCTCAGAGCTTGACGAAATAGTCGAGCGGTCTCTCACAAACGCCGCAATATGGACAGAGGTAAAAGACCGGCTGAAAAAGTCAGCGCTCGGACTGTCCGGCGGTCAGCAACAGAGACTGTGCATAGCCCGCGCGCTCGCGGTGGAACCGGAGGTACTGCTGATGGACGAACCCACCTCTGCTCTCGATCCCATCTCGACCTCAAAAATAGAGGAGCTTGTGACCGATCTGAAAAAGAAATATACCATCGTGATAGTAACGCACAATATGCAGCAGGCGGTACGAATCTCCGATATGACAGCCTTCTTTCTGCTCGGCGAGGTGATTGAGTACAACGACACGGAAAAGCTGTTTTCCGTACCGACCGACGTGCGCACCGAAAACTACATTACAGGGAGGTTCGGTTAATGAGAAGCAAATTCGACGAGCAGCTCGCGCTGCTCAACAGCCAGCTTACGGAAATGGGCGCGCTGTGCGAAAACGTAATAGCGCTTGCTGCTAAAGCACTTCAAAACCGCGAAAAGAAATATATCGATAAGGTCATCGAGCTTGACACCGAGATAGACCAAAGCGAACGGGACATCGAAACGCTTTGTCTCAAGCTGCTATTGCAGCAACAGCCGGTCGCCCGCGATCTGCGCCAGATATCGTCGGCGCTCAAGATGATAACCGACATGGAGCGTATCGGAGATCAGGCGGCGGATATCGCAGAAATAGTCAGCTTTGCCGATGTCAGCGACTCTATAGACACGGTCCACATAGGCAAAATGGCGGAAGCGACCATAAAAATGGTCAACGAAAGCATAGAAGCTTTCGTAACAAAGGATATAAAAGCCGCCGAAAGCGTAATAAAATATGACGATGTTGTCGACAATCTTTTTGACGAGGTAAAAACACAGCTGGTCGCTGTTTTTGCAAAGCCGGACAAAAATGTCGAGCTTGCCATAGACCTGCTGATGATAGCAAAATACTTCGAACGGATAGGCGACCATGCAGTCAATATAGCTGAATGGGTCATCTTCTCGATAAGCGGAATTCACGAAAGCAACGAGTAAAAAAGGTGAGATGCAATGCATCTCACCTTTCACTTTTGAAACAGCAGCCGGATAAAGCGGGATCAAAGTCCGATTCCTGCCACATGACGATAAGCGTTCCGCAGGCGACGGATATTTCCGCTTCAACGCCGAGAAATTCATTACTTACACCCAGCGGGACCGTAGACGTAAGAACGGCATCGCTCAAAGGGTATTTTAACCCCTTCAGGAAAACCCCCTCTGCCCTGTCGAGCGCCGAAAATACGGATATATAGCCACGCTTTGATGTGTCAAGTGAAACAGATCCGTTGTGAAGTGCGGTAACCACCGTGTCACTGCCGACCAGAAACACCTCGCACTTCTCTGCGGCAAGGCGCGCGGCGGTCTGCAGATTTGCCACCGTATGTCCGAGACGGCCTCCGAGAGAGCCGTATATCGCAAAACGAGTGTATCCGCGCTTTTTGCCCTCCTCCACTGCAAGCGCCGTATCGGTGTCGTCCTTAATGCTGGAGTGTTCCACAACATTGGGATGCTCCGGACAGCGGCCGAGAGAATCGAAATCGCCTACAACAAGATTTGCACAGATATTTCGTCTTTTCAGATATTCGTAACCGGCATCGGCGGCAATAACAAAATCTTCTTTGCCGATTTGCGGCGAAAGTCTGTCCGGAAGCTCGCCGGCACCGAAAATATAACAGGTTTTCATACTGCCTCCAACTGATATACAAAACCAATGTGTTTCAGTGAAGCCGTCGGAACAGACGGCAAAAAACGGAGTTCTCCGACTTAATCTCAACGCTTTTGCGCAAACTTGCACAAGACAAACGGGCAAAAAAACGTCAATTAAATTCACGAAGGACTCCGTATTATCCGTTAAGCACGGTATTCTTGCTTTATAAATTTATACGTATCATCGTACATTGCACGGATCTTGGGATTTTGGGAGTTACAGCAAGTATAAAGCAGTCCCGGACCGCCGTTTTGATAATACATATGCACGGTATCGGTCATGACGCGCGTCTCGGCAAGATACTTTAAATACGAATTGTAGCGGGCGATATACTCGTCATCTGCAAGGTCGGCTGCCTGATCCGCCATCTCGATTTCCACGCACATACCGTACTTTTTCGCCTGTGCGGCGGTGTCGCGGACAACAGTGTGCTCAAAGCCCTCGTTGAACGAGAGATTGGGCTGCATACAAACGGCATCAAATCCGTAATCCGGCGCTTCGTAAAAGCCGCTTGCCTGATAGAACGGTATCCAAATAAAGTTCATATCACGCGAATGCAGATAATCACCGATTTCGTTTAGAATCCTTGTTCCGTGGGGGTCATTGTAGAAAATCTGCTCTTCAAACCAATAGAAGCCCACTACATCGAGATTCTTGTAGTTCTTCTCGTAAAACATTTCAAGCGTAGAATCTATATACCATTTGACCGCACCGAAGCGCTCCCCGTAAACCGAGAGGTCGCGCACCTTGCCCTTGCCCTCCCAATCACCGAAATCGGTCTGATAATATGAGGGGTACGGTATGCACAGCACTACCTTCATGCGGTAGTCTCCGAGCGAAAGAGCCTGTGAGACGTCGCCGACACACTCGTCAAGCGCTGCAAGGTTGTAGCCGTCTGCAAAGAGATTCTTGCGGTATTCCAGCCAATCGACAAGCTTGTTGGGATGACGCCAATCGGCGTGGTAAGTGCCGCCTGAGGGACCCTGACGAACAAACGGCAGCCACATAAAGCTGTCAAACATCGTATCCTTTATATTTCCGTCTCCGTCGACATAAGCAACATACGGCAAGAGCTTGCGCTTGTCCTGAAATCCCCAGGACTGCTCATTTTCATTCTCGGAATAAAGGTAATTATACATGAGTATAAGGTCGCGGGCACCGCCGATGAGCTTTGGACCCGGAACCGTATATCCGCGATCCTTGATGCGAACCAAATTGCACTTCGGCTCTATCGCCTCGCAGGTGCATTCGCCGCCGAATATTTCAAGTCCGCAGCAAACGGTAACTATATCGACCGAGAAAACAAATCGAATGTATTTTGCTTTATATGGCTTTTCGGTATGCATTTCATATGTTGTAAAAGTTCCGTCAGCCTGTGAAAGATCTACCGGGCAGGGCATTTTCAATATTTCCTGCCATTGCTCGCCGTCAGCGGAAACCAAAAGGGAGACGCGTCTGGGCGCCCACACCTGCTTGATCTTGCAATTTGAAAAAACCGCTTTGAAGCCGCTTACGGACGAAACCTCGTCAAGTGTGAAGGAAACCGTGCGTGAAATACCCCTAAAGGCTATATATACGCTATCGGTATCTCTGCAGATATCCGAAGGACTCAGCCCAAGCTCCCGGAACCGGCCGTCGGTCAGCTGCATGCAGTTCTTACTCTCGTGATAGCGCTGATCGGGCTGGAGGTAAGTCTCGCTCTCTATAGTATATTTTCTGTGAGCAACCAAATTGATTACATTAGACATATCTTTCTCCCGTCAACTGAGCTTAAACTTCAAACTGATATCCATTCCCGTGACGGAATGGGTCAAAGCGCCGATAGAAATCAAGTCTACGCCGGTTGCGGCTACCTCTGCAAGATTTCTCTCGCCCATATTTCCGGACGCTTCGGTAATTGCCCTCGAGCCTACCAGCCTGACGGCCTCCGTCATATCCGAAATCGACATATTATCGAGCATTATTATGTCGGCGCCGCATTCAAGCGCCTCGCGCAGCTCATCAAAGTTTTCGACTTCCACCTCTATTTTGAGGGTATGCGGGATATTGTTTCTCGCCGCGCTCACCGCCGCTGTGATTGAACCTGCGGCCGCGATGTGGTTATCCTTGATAAGCACGCCGTCGGCGAGATTGAAGCGATGATTTGAACCTCCGCCGCATTTTACGGCATATTTTTCAAGTGTTCTCAGGCCCGGAGTGGTCTTACGGGTGTCGCATATCTTTACATCATAGCCCTTGACGGAATCGACCGCCTTTGCGGTAGCGGTGGCAATTCCGCTCATTCTCTGCATCAGGTTGAGTCCGGTGCGCTCAGCGGTCAGAAGACTGCGGGCATTTCCCGAAACCTCGGCGATAACATCGCCTTTTTCCGCCCTGTCGCCGTCCTTCATGAGCGCGTTGAACTTAACTGTGGGATCTACAAAGTCGAATACCGCGCGGCAAACATCGATTCCGCAGAGGACTCCGTCCTGCTTGGCAATAAAGCGTCCTGTGGCTTCGCGGTCGGCGGGAATTGTAGAAAGAGTGGTAATGTCACCTGTTCCGACATCCTCGTCAAGCGCGGTTTCTATAAGTTTTTGAAGCTTCAAATCAAACATTTTCAGACATGACCTTACTTTCTATATAGTGAGCGCCGACGCTTGTTTTGCGTGCAAGCGCCGCTATCGCCACCCTATGGGCGACCTCCATCATATTATACAGCTCCATGGCGTCCTGCGTATCGCATTCCATATTTTCGCATTCGGAGATTATCCTTTCTATCTCATGCTTAGCCGACTGCATATCCTCGGCATTGCGCATGGCTCCGAAATCGTCGCTCATAATATTCTTGATTTCCCGCTTGTAGGCAGATATCTGTTCCTTTGACAGTGCAACAGTTTCGACAGAGCCGATTTCCTGTGCAAGCTTTTTTTCAAGGTCGGAGGAACGCGCTTTGACGCGGCTCGCGTTGATATGACGCGCACAGCGCCTGCCGAAGACAAGACATTCAAGCATTGAATTGCTTGCAAGTCGGTTCGCGCCGTGAATGCCGGTGCAGGCGGCTTCGCCGCAGGCATACAGACCCTCGATATTGGTCATGCCGTCCAAGTCGGTCTCAATGCCGCCCATAAAATAGTGCTGAGCAGGATGAACGGGTATATAATCCTCGGTCAAATGGATACCGAACTTTTCGCACTGGGAAAAAATGGTCGGAAAACGCTTTGAGAAAAACTCGCCGGTCATTGCAGTGCAGTCGAGCAGAGCACAGTCGTCCCCTGTCCGCCTGAGCTCCTTGAGTATCTCGCGCGTGACGATATCTCTCGGCGCCAAGTCCGCCATAGGATGCTTGCCCTGCATAAAGGCCTCGCCCTTTTTGTTTCTCAGAACCGCGCCCTCTCCCCTGACAGCCTCGGATATCAGAAACAGCCTGTCGGTGTTCTCATTTGTCACGAGAGTAGTGGGGTGAAACTGAATCATTTCCATATTCCTGAGGCGCGCGCCCGCACGGTAAGCGCAGGCAATGCCGTCGCCGACAGCCCCAACCGGATTTGTCGTATAATTATACAGCTGACCGAGGCCTCCGGTAGCTATGATTACATTTTGTGAATGTAAAAGAGTATATTTTCCGCTTTCAGCGTCGCAGACAATAACGCCCTGTACGCTCTTGGCGTCCGATACGATATCCACAAGAAATGTGTGGAACAGTACATCGATATTGCGCCTTTGCATAACTATTTCACCCAGGCGCTTTGTGGTTTCCTTGCCGGTAGCATCTCCGCCGCAGTGAACTATACGGCGAAGCCTGTGACCTCCCTCACGGGTGATCTGTAATTCGCCGTCAGCATCGACATCAAACGGCACGTCCATATTCTGAAGCTCTCGTATGTTTTCGGGTCCCTCGGCAACAAGAACCTCGACTGCCTCCTGCTTGCAGAGGCCCGCGCCCGCCTTGAGCGTATCCTCGATATGCATCTTGGAATTATCCTGCTTTGCAATCACCGCGGCAATTCCGCCCTGAGCATACCAGGAATTCGAGGTTTCTATATCAACCTTTGTTATGAGAGCTACCTTCAGACTGTCATCAAGATGGAGCGACGCATACATCCCTGCTATTCCGCTGCCGACTATTACCACATCGTACTTTTCGCCCGCGTCGAGTCCGTCAAGCTTTCTCTTCGGACAAATATATCTTCTCATGATTGTCAGTGTCCTCGCTTTTCTCTCAGATGCTCAGCATCTTGGTCATGCAACCGGACGCTTTTTCTATAATCTCATCGGAAAGCTTGATTTCGTAGGACTCTGTTTCAAGCGAGTTATAAAGCTCCTCCAGAGTTGTCTTCTTCATATCGGGGCAGATAAAGTCGCTGACTGCCGGATAGAACTTCTTCTCGGGGCAGGAAAGATTGAGCCGTGTGATTATCGACTGCTCGGTGCCTATGATTATCTCGTTATGCTCGGAAAGGGTTGCATACGAAATGATACCTGTCGTACTGCCGACATAATCCGCAAGAGCGACAACCTCTGCGGGACACTCGGGATGAACGGCAACAGCCGCGTCGGGATGACGCGCCTTGAGATGCTTGATATCGCGGGCAGTCACCTGTGCGTGAATCGGGCAATAGCCGTCGATGAACACAAAGTGCTTGTCAGGGAAATGAGCCGCAACATATCTGCCGAGGTGCTTATCCGGAATGAATATTATCTCATCGTTTACAAGAGATTCTACAACCCTGAGTGCGTTGGACGAAGTGCAGCAGATATCGCTCTCCGCCTTTACCTCAGCCGAAGAATTCACATAGCACACAACGCTCGCGCGAGGATAGACCGCCTTGAGCGCACGCAGATTGCTGACATCTATCATATCAGCCATAGGGCAGCCTGCGTCCTTGACGGGCAGCAGCACCTTCTTGTAAGGGCTGAGTATCTTTGCGCTCTCCGCCATAAAACGGACTCCGCAGAAGACTATGATATCCGCCTTTGTCTCCGCCGCCTTCTTGGAAAGCTCAAAGCTGTCGCCGACATAATCCGCAACGGAGCAAACATCCATATTCTGATAATAGTGTGCAAGGATAACTGCGTTCTTTTCCTGCTTGAGCCTTTTGATGTCATCAATAATCATAACTTATATCTACCTTTATACTTAATACTTTATTAGCAAACTAAATGTCAAATCAATATGCCTTGCCCCAGACAACCATGCACTTGGCCGGCTTGCCGCAGCAGACGCACTTGTCGCCGAGCTGCTCCTGCTCAAACGGTATGCAGCGGCTGCCGACGCCTGTCAATTCCTTGACCTTATCCTCACACGACTCGTCGCCGCACCACATAGCCTTTACAAATCCGTCTCCGTTATTCTCAAGCGCAGACTTTATCTCGTCAACGGTCAGGCAGGAATAGGTGTGCTTTTCACGGTTTCTGAGCGCCTTTTCATACATGCCGTCGTGAACCTCGCGAAGCTTTCTCTCAACCGCCTCCTCGAGATTTTCAAGCTCTACAACTTCCTTTTCGCAATTATGGCGGGTAACTATAACGCACTTGCCCGCTTCGATGTCGCGCGGGCCGATTTCTATGCGAAGCGGAACGCCCTTCATTTCATACTCGGAGAACTTCCATCCGGGTGAATTGTCGCTCGCGTCGAGCTTGACGCGGTATTTGCCGGAAAGCCGCGCTCTCAGCTGTTCAGCCATATCGAGAACTCCCGGCTTATGCTGTGCCACGGGAATTATCATAACCTGTACGGGGGCTACCGCCGGAGGAAGGACAAGTCCTCTGTCATCGCCGTGAGTCATTATTATCGCGCCGATAAGACGGGTCGTGACGCCCCAGGAGGTCTGGTAGGGGTAAACCTTCTGATTATCCTTGTTTGTATAGAGAATCTCAAACGCCTTTGCAAAGCCGTCGCCGAAATAATGCGACGTGCCTGCCTGAAGAGATTTGCCGTCGTGCATAAGCGCCTCGATAGCATAGGTGGCTTCGGCGCCTGCAAACTTGTCGCTGTCAGTCTTTCTGCCCTTTAACACCGGCATAGCGAGACTGTCTTCGCAGAAATCGGCATAAACATTCAGCATACGCTCGGTCTCGGCGATTGCCTCTTCGGCAGTTGCGTGAATGGTATGGCCTTCCTGCCACAGAAATTCACGGGTGCGCAAAAACGGCCTGGTGGTTTTTTCCCAGCGAACAACGCTGACCCACTGGTTATACAGCTTGGGAAGGTCGCGGTAGGAGTGAACCACATTCGCGTAATGCTCGCAGAAAAGAGTTTCGGAGGTAGGTCTGACGCACAGCCTGTCCTCAAGCTTCTCGTCTCCGCCGTGAGTTACCCACGCAACCTCGGGCGCAAAGCCCTCTACATGATCCTTCTCCTTCTGCAAGAGGCTTTCGGGAATGAACATGGGCATACATACATTCTCGTGTCCTGTTTCTTTGAAGCGGGTATCGAGAATATGCTGTATATTCTCCCAAATAGCGTAACCGTAAGGGCGGATTACCATACAGCCCTTTACGCTGGTATATTCGGCAAGCTCGGCTTTCTTGACGATGTCGGTATACCACTTGGCAAAGTCATCGTCCATCGATGTTATTTCCTCGACCGCCTTCTTTTCATTCTCAGCCATAAAATCTTCCTTTCAAAAAAGCAAAATACTACATTTAATTCTATATCATTAACATATTGTTGTCAATAACGAAACTCTGTAAAATCGGCATAAAACAGCTTTGTTCGCAGGGTAGAATACTCCTCAAGCACCTTTTCAAGCGCGCTGTTTTGACGCATGGCGGCAACTACATATTCCGGATTCAGGTAAAGGTCGTTTCCGCAGGGCAGGCGAAGCGACATACAAACCTTTCCGTCCCGGCAAAAAATGTCGCTTAATACTATCATGTCGGTGATATCGAGCTCTTTTTCCCCGCCCTTTTTCATTCGCTTCATCACGACGAGTCTGCCCTCAAGCGACTTTCTCATAAGGGGTATGATATCCTCGCAGGCGTTATCAAAGGTCAAGAGATAATCGCAGTAGGTTATTTCCCGGAGCTTTCCGACCGCCGGAGCGCAGGAAAGTATTTCGATGCCGGCCGGAAGCTGACCGGCAAGTCTTGACATAACCTCTTCGGGAGTTATAACATCCATATCGTCCGCAAGCGTGAAATCGCAAACCTCGCAGACGCTCTCGGTGCCGACGGAAAGCGGAACACCGAAGGCAAACTTGGGATGCGGAGTATATCCCTCGGAATACTTAAGCCTGATGTCCGACCGTCTCAAAGCACGCAGAAAGACGCGCGTCAGATCCAGATGAGAAATATATTTAATCGCACCGGTCTTTGAAAACCGCATGCGCAGCGACTGATTATCCATAAAATACCGTCATCCTTGTTTTCTGCCGTCTGTCGACGGCGATATTCGTTTCAGTATAGCATAAATTGCGTGATTTGTATATATTTTTCGCAAAGCTCATCAAAACTGATAAAAAAGCACCTCCGAGATACACTTTTTCTTGTATTTACAGCCGATGCTTGGTATAATTGTACACATATAATCATCGTTTCGGGAGTCTGAGATGCACGCAAAGAACACTGTTTTCAGTAATGTAACCATAACAGATATGAATAATCTCGGCTACGGTATCTGCCGTATAGACGGTACCGTGGTATTCGTACGCCACGGTGTCACGGGGGATGTGTGCGATATAAAGATAATTAAAGCCGCAAAAACATATTCCGTGGCAATCATAACTAATCTCTCCTCCCCCTCGGACAAACGTCTGGATAGCCGCTGCGGGGCTTTTCGCCGCTGCGGAGGCTGCCGCTTCTGCAATATCAGCCGCGAATACGAATTGCAGTTAAAAAGAAGCTTTGTCGAGGCCGCAATGAAAAAAGCCGGAATCGATATAACCGTAAACCCCGTATTGACAGACGGACGGCGCGAGCGGTATCGCAACAAGGCCGAATATCCTATAGCCGAAGACGAAAACGGCCATCTCTGTTCCGGATTTTACGCTGAAAAGAGCCACACCGTAATTTCGTCGGATGACTGTCTTCTCAGCCCTAAGCAATTCTCGGATATCACTCGCGAGTTTCTCTCGCTTGCGGAAAAAGCAGGCCTTCGGGCATATAACGAAATCAGCGGCAGCGGCATACTGCGTCACCTCTATCTGAGGTACGCTGAAGAAAGCGGAGAAATAATGGTCGGCATAGTAACCGCGGCAAAAAACGTGCCGGAGCTCAAATCCGTCACGTCTGCGCTGGTCGAAAAGTTTCCCGATATCAAAACCGTCGTTCACAACATAAACACTGATAAAACAAACGTCATACTCGGGCGTGAAAACCGTGTGCTGTACGGAGACGGAGTAATTCGCGACAAGCTGTGCGGACTGAATTTTGCAATATCACTTCCCTCCTTTTATCAGGTCAACCGCAGTTGCGCCGAGCTTCTTTACAGCTTAGGCGCCGAGAAATGCGGTTTTGACAAAAACGATACTGTGCTTGACCTCTACTGCGGAATAGGGACAATAGGCCTTTCCGTGGCAAAGCGCGTAAAAAAAGTAATCGGGATAGAGATAGTACCCGAAGCGATAGAAAACGCGAAAGCCAACGCAAAGGCAAACAATATAGAAAACGCCGAATTCTTCCCGGCAGACGCCGCGGACGCACGGCGCCTGCTCAACGCGCGCGGAATACAGCCGAGCGCCGTCATAATCGATCCTCCGCGGAAAGGCTGTGCACCCGAGGTTATCGAGTATATTTCGGAAATCGCTCCCGAAAAAGTGCTCTATATCTCCTGCAATGCCGACACACTCGCACGCGATATTGCCGTTTTTAACCGATTCGGGTACAGGCACTCCGATGTAACGCCTGTGGATATGTTCCCTCTGACAGGTCA
>JAQXGK010000107.1 GCA_029006345.1 Bacillota bacterium | reverse complement strand
TTTTTTTACCTTTCCCTAATAAACTTATACGCAGAGCTCAGGCCCTTTCCGTAAAGCCCTTGTAGTGTGTGAGAAATTCTTCGGATTTTTCAACGGGATTGATTTTTTCGCGCATTTTAAGCGTCATTGACGGCTTCGGCGAGACTGCAAAGAAGAAGTCTCTGCCGTATACCTCGCCCATAAGCGAAACCGAGTTCAAATCAAGCGCGGCTATGCTGAATATTATATTTGCATCCTTTTGTGAAATGCGGGTGACGGCAAGCGATTCCGCCAGGTGTTTGAGTCTGGATATATCGATAAGATTTTTTACCGGTACGGGAATATCTCCGAAACGGTCAATGAGTTCGTCTGTCAGATCGCTCTCATCCTCCCGGTTTTCAACGGCGGCAATTTTCTTATAGATATCAATTCGCATTTCGGAGCTTTCGATATAGCTCTCGGGAATAAAAGCATTGACGGTAAGGTCGATGAAGCACTCGGTCTTTTCGGCGTCGGGGGAAATCTCGCCCTTCTGCTCAAGCACTGCGTCATTTAACAGCTTCATATACAAATCGTATCCTACGCTGTCAAGGTGGCCGTGCTGTTCTGCGCCCAAGAGATTGCCGGCGCCGCGTATTTCGAGGTCGCGCATTGCTATTTTGAAGCCGCTGCCGAACTCGGTATATTCACGAATTGCCTTTAGACGCTTGACAGAGATCTCGTTTAATACTTTGCCGGGTCTGTATGTGAGATATGCATAAGCCTTTCGGTCGCTTCTTCCGACCCGTCCGCGTATCTGATGCAGCTGACTGAGTCCGAAGCAGTCGGCGTCCTCGATAATCAGCGTATTGGCGTTTGGCAAGTCGATGCCGGTCTCTATGATGGTGGTGCAGACCAATACGTTTATTTTTGCATCCATCATATCGCGCCAAATGTCCGAAAGCGCCTCTTTTTCGAGCTTGCCGTGGGCGGTTTCGACGACCGCATCCGGAAAGCTCTCTCTTATCATAGCGGCTCTTGCCGGCAGTTTTTCAATTTTGTTGCAGAGATAAAACACCTGCCCTGCGCGACGCAGCTCCTTGCGAACAGCTTCGATTATCATGGCCTTGTCAAACGGAAAGACATATGTCTGAACCGGAAATCTGTCCTCTGGTGCCTCCTCCAGAATGGACATATCGCGGATTCCGCCGAGAGCCATGGAGAGAGTGCGCGGAATAGGAGTAGCGGTAAGCGTGAGAACGTCGACTCCGCGGGAGAGAGTTTTGAGCTTTTCCTTGTGCGTAACTCCGAAGCGCTGTTCCTCATCAATCACCAAAAAGCCGAGGTCGTGAAAGGCTATGTCGTTCTGCAGCAGTCTGTGTGTGCCTACGACAATATCCACCTCTCCGGATTTCAGCTTCTTTATGACCTCTGTCTGTTCTTTTTTCGTGCGGAAACGCGACAGCATTTCCACCTTTACCGGGTAGCCGCGGAAGCGGGTGAGAATGGTTTGATAGTGCTGCCAGGCGAGTATGGTGGTCGGAACAAGCACCGCGGCTTGCTTTGAGTCCATAACGCATTTGAAAATACCTCTGAGCGCAACCTCCGTTTTACCGAAGCCTACGTCGCCGCACAAAAGGCGGTCCATCGGGCAGGACTTCTCCATATCGCGCTTGATATCCTCGGTTGCGCGGAGCTGTCCGTCGGTTTCGGCGTATTCAAAGCTGCCCTCAAATTCCTTCTGCCACTCGGTATCCGGCGAAAAGGCGAAGCTTTTACAATTCATTCTGTCGGAGTAAAGCGAGATAAGCTGCTTTGCTATATCGCTTGCCGCCCGCTTTGCCCGCGACTTTGTCTTCTGCCAGTCTCCTCCGCCGATGTGATTTAACTTGAGATTCGGACTGTCGGATTTTCCGCCGATATATTTTGAAACATTATCGAGATTTGAACACGGCACATACAGCACGTCGCTGCCGGCGTATTTTATCTTGATAAAATCCTTGAAAACGCCGTCTCGCGCTATTTTTTCTATGCCCTGATAAATGCCTATGCCGTACGCGGCGTGTACAACATAATCTCCGACGCGAAGGTCGCTGTAAGATACTATCTTCTCGCGTGAGCTTTGCTTGCGCGGCGATGGGCGTTTTTTAGCTGCCGCGGTGCGCTTTTCGGCGGCGGCTGTTGTGAGAAAACAAAATCTTGCGTCGATAAGCTCGTAGCTTTCCCTGAGAGTGACCTGTCGGCTGTCGCCCTTCATAGCACTGGTTATGTAAACCGCACCGTTTTTGCCGCCGAGCGGTATTTCAGTATTTATATCTGCGATAACTGCGGGAATATTGCGGTCTGTCAGGCTCTCATATAAATGAACAGTCTCCATTGAGTTTTCGCATATGATACTTATTGTAAACCCGCCCTCGAGGTAATCTCCGACCGTTTCGGCAATATAATCCATATCAGGAACAAGCGTCGGAGCAGTACGGGTGCGGAAGCCGAAAACGGCAACGGGGCTTATGGCGCATCTGCCGCTCGACAGGCTTTCTATGACAACCGTCGGCTTGGACGAGACATACCCGCACATGCGCTCAAAGCTACATATGGGCTCGCTTTCCTTGGACGGTAGCGCGGTTTTATTTTGCTCGAAAAGGCTCTTGATATGTTCGTTTGCAAGGCTTCTCGCCGCATCCAGACGCAGTCTGACGGTATCGCAGTCTATTATTACCGACAGGGCGTCTGTGCAGTAATCGAATAAAGTTTCGCGGCGATATACCGCGTCGTAGTACAGGTCGGAGGCAATCGCCATGCCGTTTTCCGCGCGTTCCAGCTCGGCAGTGATAAAGGCGAGCTTCTCGGGGTTGTCGGCAGAGGTTTTTTTAAGCTCGCGGCGCAGTTTATCTACAACCTTTTCGCGTTCTGATACGCCGAAGGATATTTCCTGCGCCGGGGTAATGACAGCCTCCTTACGCGGCTCTCCGCGGCGCTGTGTCATTATGTCAAACGGAGAGAGGGAATCTATCTCGTCACCGAAAAATTCTATTCTTATCGGTCTTTCTTCCGTCGGTACGAAGATATCGACTATACCGCCTCTGACTGAGAATTGTCCGGCGCCTTCGACCTTGTCAGCGCGGATATATCCGAGGGCCGAAATGCACTCAATCAACACCTCGGCATCTACCTCGTCACCTACAGAAAGCCGTATCAGGCGCTCATTCAGGCATTTTTTCGGAATGGTCTGTTGGCAGGCCGCTTCCGCCGGTGCGATTATCGCGCCGTATGCACCTGAGAGGGCAGATGTCAGTACCTGAAGACGTCGGTGATCGAAATCCATGCTTTCGGCTTCAAAGCCCGAGAGATTCAAATCGCGCGTCTGAAAAACCGAGGTATTGCTTATAAAGCCCGAAAGCTCGGAGTAAAGCTTTGAGGCGGCTTTTTCGTCGGGCACGATTATCAGCAGCTTTTTGCCGGTTTTGCGGATAAGCTCGGCGCAAAAGAGCGCGTGAACGCTGTCGCACAGACCGGTTGCCAGCACCGGACCCTGCGACTGGGACAGAGCTTCGCACAAGCTGTCCAAGCTCTGAATATTCGAAAATGCCTGTTCAAGATAATTCAAGAGATTTTCCTCTACGATTTGCGGTTGAATTTGCCCATAGCGCCGTCGATGTCGCCCGAAACTACCATTTCGAGCGCGTCGGAGCAATCCTCGAGCCGGTCAAGCAGCGCCTGCCTGTCGCAGGCGGGGACTCTGCCGAGTACCCATGAGACCATATCGCCGCCTTCGGGAAGCCGTCCCGCGCCGACGCGAAGTCTGACAAAATCCTCGCTTCCGAGGTGTTCAATAATTGACTTCAAGCCGTTGTGACCGCCCGCCGAGCCGGATTTGCGGATACGAAGCCCGCCGACGGCGAGATTTATATCGTCGCATATTACTATCACCTTTTCCGGCGGTATCTTATAAAACCTCGCCGCCTCGCCGACGGCTTCGCCCGAGGCGTTCATGTAGGTTTGCGGCTTCATGAGAAGCACCCTTTCCGAGCCGACAAGGCAGTCGCCGGTCAGCGCGTGAAAGCGGGCGGTGTCGATTTTTACACCGCGCTTTTTTGCTATACAGTCTATCGCGTCAAATCCGATATTGTGTCGTGTGCGCTCATATTTCGATTCCGGGTTTCCAAGACCCGCGATAATTGCGGAAATGGGCCGAACATCGGATTTTTCTTTTTCTATCTTCTTAAAAAGGTCAAATATCGACATTTTCGGTTTTGTCCTTTCGGTTGCCCGGATTGTTCAGATGTATTACCGTTATTGCAAGAATTGATACAACAAGCGATACAAACAGCGCGAAAAACAGCGCCGCATTCCAGTCATAAAATACTTGGGGCAAAAAGCTTGCCGCATTGAAGCATATGTGGAACGCCATGGAGGTATAAACCGAGTGGGTTTTCAGGCAGAGCCAGCCTAAGATAATGCCGCATATGAAGGCGTAGCTCATCCAGACCGGTCCCGAGTGGAAGGAGGCAAATATAGCCGCCTGCAGCACAACGGCCGCCGCGCCGGGAACAACCGAGCAAAGCTTGCCCATAACAAGTCCTCTGAAAAGGAGCTCCTCGAGCACAGGCGAAAGAATAGCTACGGATATTACCTGCAATACAATATCGCCCTGATAAAGGAGCGCCGACGCCTCTCCGTAGCTTTCGGAGGCGTTTTGAAGCGCCGGAAGCGAAAGTATCAGCCCGTAGATATACGAGATAAAGAAATTCAGGAAAAGACCGAGCAGAGCCGCGCTCCATATGTTGAGCGCGCCGGGAGCCGCCGAAAACGACGGTGTACCGTAGTCTCTTTTTGTGCGGGCTTTTATGATGATTACAAAGACGATTATGGATATGGCGGCGGCAACGCAGTTAATGATATTTAACGTATTTCCGGTCAGACTCATGACCACAGCCGAGTAAATCGATGAAAAAAGAGACGATGTGCCGCCGGCAATAAGCCTTACTACGGCCGGAACGGAAACTATGATTATTCCGATAAAGGATATTGTAAATTCAATTAAAAGGTATATTGCCAAATATGCGAGAAGCCACAAAAAAGCCTTAAAAGCCTTCAATAGTCTGCCTTTCCTTTCTACCGTCAAAAATTACGGTCACACGCGAGTTTTTCCTCTCTGAGCGTTGCGAGCGCTTCGGAGATCAGCCTGTCTGAATCCAGCTTCTGCTCTTCGGCGCGCACCTTTTGCTCGTCGGGGCGGAGCTTGGGGTGGCGCGGAGTAAATACCGTACAGCAGTCCTCGTACGGCAGTATCGAGGTGTCAAAGGTGTCTATGTGCCGAGCAATTTCCACTATATCGTTTTTATCCATGCCGATAAGCGGACGAAGCACGGGAATTTCCGCGACGCTGTCGGTCACGGCGAGCGCCGGCATGGTCTGACTTGCCACCTGTGCGAGGCTTTCGCCGGTTACAAGAGCGAGACAGCCGCGCTGCGCGGCGATTATATTTGCCAGGCGCATCATAAATCTTCGCAGAATAATCGTAAAATATTCCTCGTTGCACTTCTTTTTGATTTCAAGCTGCATTTCGGTGAGGTTTATGACGGTTACATTCATAGTATCTGTGTAGCGGCAGAGCTGACGTCCGAGCTTCATTACCTTTTCAAGCGCGCGCTCGGAGGTGTAGGGATAGCTTTCGAAGTGCAGCGCTTCTATCTGAGCGCCGCGGCGAGCCATCATATATCCGGCAACCGGACTGTCGATGCCGCCGGAAAGCAGTAACAGCGCCTTTCCCGATGAGGTATACGGCATTCCGCCCGCGCCCTTTTGCGTTGCGGCGTGTACATATGCCGCTCTGTCGCGCACTTCGACCATGAGAGTGACTTCGGGGTGGTACAGGTCCACCTTGATATCGGGTCTGAGCGAAAGCACCGCGCCGCCGGCTTCGGCGGACAGCTCGGGCGAGGTCAGCGGGAACGACTTGTCGCTTCTTCTGGCGTCGGCCTTGAAGCTTTTTACCCCCTCGAGCTCCGGCACTATGTTTTCTCTGACGACCCTCAGAATATCGTCTAAGGTCTTGTCCGCCTGATATGCAATGCACATAGACGCTACACCGAATACGGTTTTCAGCCTTTCAAACGCGTCCTCTGTCAGGCTGTCTTCCTCCGGGGTTATGTACACGGTCGACTGCATTACTCTGACCTCGTACCGCTCAAGCGGCGAAAGACGCTTTTTGATATTTTTGAGCAGTAAATCCTCAAAGACATATTTATTGGCGCCCTTGAGTATAAGCTCTCCGTATTTCATGAGTATTACTCTTTTAGTCATAATCTTTTCTTTCCGTGATTCATTATTTTCGGCATTATACCATTTTACTCTATCATAACATTATATACTATTTTGTTAAAAAAGAAAAGTTCTCACGGAAAAGTTTTGTCTTTGGCTGTTTTCTTTTTTCGCCGGCAGTTCGGAAGCTTTCGTTTGCTTGAACTGAAAAATAATAAAACGGCACGCCCGAAGGTGCGGGAGTACCGTTTTTCTGTCGAATACAGTTGTTTATTTTCCGTCCTTGATGATTTCTTTAAGAGCGGTGCAGAAGCGCTCGGCCTCGGCTACCGTGTTTGTATGGTTTATACTTACGCGGATGGTAGTATCAGCCCTTGTAGCGGTCAGGCCGAAGGCGAGCAAAACAGAGTTTTTGCCGCGCTTTGAGTTGCTGGAGCACGCCGAGCCCGAGGAAACGTAAATGCCCCGGTCGCTCAGCTTGTGAAGAAGAACCTCGCTTTTGTTTGCTCTGACGGTAATGCTCAAAATGGTTGGAGAGGGATTATCGGCGATATTCAGCGTGATCCCGCTGATATCCGAGAGGCCGTCGAGAATGGCTTCGCGCACCTTTTTGACTGCTTCGATGTTTTCTTCGAGATGAAGCGAGCCCTCCTTAGCTGCCTTTGCAAATGCGGCGATAAGCATCATGCTTTCCGTGCCGGAGCGCATGCCGTTTTCCTGTCCGCCTCCGACTATCTGGGGCAGAATGTGGATTCCTCGCTTTATGTAGAGAGCACCCGCGCCTTTAGGCGCGCATATCTTGTGCGAGCTTATCGACATTAAATCAACCCCGAGCGATTTTGGGGAAAGACGGTGCTTCAGATAGCCCTGAACGCAGTCGCAGTGCATAATAGCATTCGGGCATTTTTTGCGAACCAGGTCGCTTACTGCGCGCACATCGTAAATCGCACCGGTTTCATTATTGGTGTGCATTACGGAGACAAGTATAGTATCCTCGCTGAGCGCCTGTTCGACTTCGGACATATTCAGCTTGCCGCCGATTGTGGAGAGTCTGACGACCTCAAAGCCCTCGCCTTCAAGCCGCTTGAGGGCTTCGTTCACCGAGGGATGCTCCGAATCAGTCGATACAATGCGATTTCCTTTGCGGCGGTTTTTGTATGCCGCGCCGAAGATTGCGAGGTTATTCGCTTCGGTTCCGCCGGAGGTAAAGCAGATTTCGTCCGGCGAACAGTAGAGACTGTCGCCCACCGCGGTGCGGTACTCCTCCAGCCTTTGCTCCGCCTGAAAGCCTATCTTGTGAAGAGAAGACGGGTTGCCGAACAGCCGTGCCTCCTGTACTCCGGCCTCAACAGATTCTCTTGATGGCTTAGAGGTGGCG
>JAQXGK010000106.1 GCA_029006345.1 Bacillota bacterium | reverse complement strand
CAAGGACATAAATACCGGGAGACGTGTATCGCACTCACGCTGATTTTCTATTGTACAGCATATGCGGACATTTTCATAGCCGTCTCCCCAATCGTCGGGAATGCACTCGGAAAATCTGACAATCCTTTTTGTTATAATCGTAAATTTAACATCGTTTCTTGTATTGATAATCTTCCAGATATCATTTCGCCAGGAGTCGGCAAGATCAAGAAATAAATCGCTTGTCATGCAGACATAAACATGACTGCCGGGCGGTATTTTATATTCTCCGCTTCTTGTTGTGCGGAGAGGCAAATCAAAATCCTTATTCTTTGTAACTAACGAGGCGTCCCTGCCTACCGAACCGTCGCGGCGGTAGACATAGCAGTTTATACATCCGTCGGAGTATTTGCGGCAGCCGTGCCAAGGATTCCAGACATATTCGTTCATGTCAGTTTCCGCTTGTCAATATTTCATTGAGAACATCTACACGGTGGGTGATTTCCCTGAACACATCACATGCTCTGTCCATCTCGGTGTTTTCGTTCATATGTGAAAATATCGTAAGGACATAAGGATGATCGGCAAATATGATTGCCGCGTCATGAAGGCATATTCTGATTTCATCATCGCCGAACTTGTGAGCTATTTGCCACGGCAAAACCGCACCGCTGATAAGCTCGTTGAATTCGGTATTTGACATTAAGTCAATTAAGAATTTGCCGTAATCCGTGTCCTTTGCCTCATATATATCTCTCATGGCGATTGCCGCGTCTGAAGCGCTCATCCAGCCGAAGCTGCAGTTAATAAGACGAGTATTTACATTTCCGCTTTCTTTCAGGTACTCGGTAAAGCCGTCTCTGCCGAAATGATCAAGCAGCGTCATGTAAGCGCAATTATCTGAATACTTTATAGAATATGTTATATAGTCCCGAACGCTGTATTTTTTACCGACATCGGCGCGCTTAAGTATTCCGCTTCCGCCGATATAATTCGAGCACGGTATCATTTCATCGAGGTCTACGCCGGACTGCAGCAGGTAGAGTGCAAACGGAGCCTTGATAACGCTGCAGGTGTCGTAAGTAGTATCGGATCTGTAGTCCAAGCGGCATCCTGTTTCAAGATTATAGTACGTAAACGATATGTCGTAGCTTTTGTTGAGCGATAATATATACAGGACAAGTTCATTATACGCCATTGCCGCCGATTCATTTACAAAGGCTTCGCTTGCGGAGAAATTATATGTAAACTGACCGCCGGCCGCATAATTATCATACCCCTCAACAGCAGGAAGCTCAGAGGGATCGGCTCCCTCTTGCAATACGAGCTTAGGGACGGGCATTGCGGAAACGGTAATATCTGTTTTTTCGGAAGTTGTCGTGTTTTCAATGGTTGAAGTATCGGTCACGCTCGGAGCGTCCGGCGTGGGTTCGTTAGCGTCATCGTCACAGGAAAACATAACCGACAACAATATAAATACTGCGAGCAGAACAATTGATTTCTTCATAAATGCACCTGTTTAATCATTTAATTACAATATCTGAAAATACTTTACCTACTTTTTCGTGAATAACCAAATCGGCAAGGTTATCGGCGTTTGTTATATCCCTGTTAATAATGACAAGGTTACGTCCGCGAAAATATTTGATAAGTCCGGCTGCCGGATATACGGTAAGGGAGGTACCCGCCACTATAAGCGTATCTGCTTGTGAAATGGCGGTCGCTGCACATTGCACCGTAGTGCTGTCAAGAGGTTCGCCGTACAGTACCACATCGGGTTTAATAATACCTCCGCAGCTGCATATAGGAATTATACTTGATTCCTTAATTATGTCAAGACTGTAGGCTTTACCGCACTTAATGCAATGATTGCGGTATATTGAGCCGTGGAGTTCGGCAACATTTTTACTGCCTGCGGCGCTGTGCAGTCCGTCAATATTTTGTGTAACCACCATCAAAAGACGCCCCGTCCTCTCAAGTTCTGCAATTTTCAAATGACATTCATTTGGCTTTGCGTTATCATAAACCATTTTCTCCCGATAAAATCTGTAAAACTTGGACGGATGCTTCATGAAATAATCATGCGAGAGAATTTCTTCAGGGGATGTTTCATGTTCTTGAAGATATAAACCCTCCGACGAACGAAAATCCGGGATTCCGCTTTCGGTAGATACGCCCGCACCACTGAAAAATACGATTTTTGAACCGGAATCTATTATTGCCTGCAAACCGTTCATTTTTTAGACCTTTCATTTATACTGTTATGAATTTTAACACAATTGTCGGAAAAAAGCAAAATTAAAGAGGGGTTTTTACCCCTCTTTTGCTTGTGCTCTGTCTGCA
>JAQXGK010000105.1 GCA_029006345.1 Bacillota bacterium | reverse complement strand
AAAAAATAAAGACCGAATTTGAAAAAATCGGTGTGAAGGTGCTCTGCGACGAAGTTACGCTGATAAACAATGACCTATACCTCGTAGGCAGACTTGACTACGGGCAAACCGGAGGCAATGCGGCAGAACGCAAATCCATCCCCGAACTGCTCGAAAATATCGACAAAAGCAAGACCGTAGTTGTGCTTGATCATCATCCTGCGGATACAGCCGCATGTGAACAAAACGGCGTTGATCTTCAGCTCTCCGGCCACACACATGCCGGTCAGCTGTTCCCCTTCAATCTGTTCACCGGGATCTTTAACGAGGTATCCTACGGACAAGTGACCCGCGGAGACTACTGCATAATCGTTTCCTCAGGCTACGGAACATGGGGCTTCCCCATACGCTCCGGCAGCCACAGTGAAATGATAAATGTCAGATTGACAAATTAGCTTTGTCCTCTCCTTGAGCGAATATCAGCATATTGTCACAAAAAAAGTGTTGCCGCGAAAACGGCAACACTTTTTTTATGTGTCTTACTTAGCTAAAACACTGACTCTCTTTCTTCCGCCGGCGATGTGCTCGAACTTAACAACACCGTCAACAGTTGCGAAAAGAGTATCATCAGAACCGCGGCCTACGTTTTCACCGGGGTGAATGTGTGTGCCTCTCTGTCTGACGAGAATGTTGCCGGCAAGGCAGGGCTGGCCGTCTGCCTTCTTCACGCCGAGACGCTTAGCCTCGGAGTCTCTGCCGTTCTTGGTAGACCCGACACCCTTTTTATGAGCAAAAAACTGTATACTGATTCTCAACATGGCTTTATTCCTTTCTTTATTCTGCTTTTATGTATTCCGGGTAATTGCTTCCGAGCTCTTTAAGTTCGTTTTTGAACGATTTCAAAAGCCCCGCTGCCGCAGACAAATACTCATCCGGACAGGAAATTACCTCAAAATCGATAAGTGCCGATTCCTCATCTGTATCGAGCCGCACCTGCGCGCCGTAGAAATCCGTGAGCGTGTTAATGACAAGCATCGAATTAGCACTTACCGCCGCACAGACAATATCCCCGCCTGCCTCGGCATACCCGGAATGTCCCGATATGCGAAAGCCGGTCGGCTCATTCTCCGTGCCGTAAAACTTCGCCGTAATCATTTTTACTTTGTGATCTTGGCAATCTGTACCTTTGTGTAAGGCTGTCTGTGTCCCTGCTTCTTCTTCTCGTTCTTCTTAGCCTTGTACTTGAAGACAACTATCTTCTTGTCCTTGCCGTTCTTAACGACCTTAGCGGTAACACTCGCACCTGCAACAGTAGGTGTGCCGGCTACAAAACCGTCGTTATCGGAATATGCCAATACCTTGTCGAATGTAACAGTTTCTTCTTCTGCCGCATTCAGTTTTTCCATGAAGACGACGTCGCCCTCCTGGACCTTGTACTGCTTTCCGCAAGCTTCAATAATTGCGAACACGAAAAGCACCTCTCTTTCTTCTGTGACTCGCTGTCCTGCAGGCAAGCACTTGCGCACTTTTATGGCCCGAGACAAGCGGCCTGATTATTATATCACCAAAGCATAGATATGTCAATAATCTTTCTCGACTTTTTAATTACATCCGTTTGAAATCCTTTCTCAGGCCAACTCCCCCCGCTCGCTGGCATAAATCGGAACAGTTGTGTCTCAAAAGCATGTAAAAAAACGGCACGGATTCAGACCGTACCGTTTCTCACCGCATTTTTTTGATTTTTCCCGCACAGCCTGTTTCTGAGCACCCTGCAAAGCTGCAAAGCGGGCAGGCTAACGGCAACCCACAGAAGCGAATACTCAGGGCATATCTGACCGGCGATATTAGAAAACCGATCCGAGTAATCCCATACTCCCATGTGACAAATTTTATTGACCAGACATCCGACGATAAACTCTATCTCGGTCACCGCGACTCCGCACACAAGCGCCTTTGCCCAGAGGCGGGTCTTCGGCAGCAGCCGATCGGCGGCGTACATGAAGCTGAAGCAGGCTCCGCCCGTAAGCAGCATAGTCCAGTGTGTAAATCCCCGAAAGGCAACCTCAAGAAATCCGTATCCGAGACCTCCGACAGCGAATACCGTACCGTATTCCGTAAATTTATTACACATTTGTTTTCTCCGACTTGTTTTTTACGCTTTTATTATTACCGCGGACAGGCTGAAAATGCCACGGATTTTTTACCATTTGTTTATTGGCTATTTCACATGAAACAGCGCCTTCAGAATACCTCTGAAAATCACCGGGGAGCGAACGACGACTATCTTCATATATATCACGCCTTTCTCGTAAATCTTGTATTCAGGACTTGATGAAAAGTACACCGGCGACCACTATAACAGCCGCCTCAATAACGACCAGCACCGGCTCGGGCAGAAAGAAGGCAAGCAGAATACCGCACCCGAAGGTTGCGGCGGCTATACCGGCACATTTTGCTGTATTCTTCATAGCTGGATCCCTTCCTTTCCCGATATACCGAAATGCTTGGCCGCCGCGCTAAAACGCGCGTTATTTCGCCTGACGGTATTTACGATACATTTTACTTACAGTTTATGAGGAGCAAAAAAAATTGTTACCGCTTCGAAAATGCAAATTAATACTTTTATTATTACGCGCAATGTGATAAAATATTACAAATAACGCAAAATAATAATTACGGAGAAATTGGCAGTCAAATGAAAAAACAGTATCTTGAGGCCGGCCGCATAATCAACACCCACGGCGTCAGAGGAGAGGTTAAATTCGAGCATTGGTGCGACGACATATCGTCTCTCGACTGCGTTGACGTGCTCTGGCTTGACGACCGCGGCGAAAGTCCGCTGCACATAACCTCCCGCCGCCGTCACCAGGGCTTTATCCTCTTCACGTTTGAAGAAATAACCTCAGTCGAACAGGCGCGCACGTTTAAGACAAAGACTCTTTTTGTAAACCGTGACGATCTCGGCCTGCCGGAGGGCACCGTCTTTCAGGCCGACCTTATCGGTCTGCCGGTCACGGACGCCGACAGCGGCACTTTGTACGGGCATATCTGCGACATCTACAACAGAGGCGCAAGCGATATATACGAGATTCAAAGCGGCGGCAGGACGTATCTGTTTCCCGCCGCAAAGGAATTTATAGTTTCGACCGACAGCGAAAAAGGTGTCGCCGTCCGTCCGCCGAAAGGATTGTTTGGCTGAATGAAATTCGATATAATGACGCTGTTCCCCGAAATGGTAGATTCCATCCTCTCGGAAAGCATAATAGGCCGGGCACGCAGCGCCGGAAAAATACAGATAAAATGCCATAATATTCGCGACTACTCCGAAGATAAGCATAATCGGGTGGACGACACGCCCTACGGCGGCGGCATGGGAATGCTGATGTCTCCGGTCCCGGTTTACAATTGCTATCAGGCAATCACAGCCGGCCGCGACACCAAGCCCCACACGGTTTATCTCTCTCCCAAGGGAGCGGTTTTCAGCCAGAAGAAGGCGTATGAACTGCGTGACAAAGGTGAAATAGTCCTGCTCTGCGGTCATTACGAGGGTATAGATCAGAGAGTTCTCGATGAAATAGTAGACGAAGAGATATCAATAGGCGACTATGTACTCACAGGCGGCGAGCTGGCCGCCGCAGTCGTGGTCGACTGCGTTTCGCGCCTTTGCGACGGGGTGCTGAGCGACAGCGAGTGCTACGAAAACGAGACCTTCACCGACGGACTGCTCGAATATCCCCAGTACACGCGCCCTGTAGAATGGCACGGAGTCAGAGTACCGGAGGTTTTGCTTTCCGGTCACCATGCAAACATTGAAGCCTGGCGACGGCAAAAATCCATCGAGCTGACGCAAAAAATGCGTCCCGATCTCCTCAGAAAACAGGACGTCAGCGAGTAAGCGGCCGCGCACCGCTATTGATTTGAACGCCTTGCCATGCTATAATGCGGATAATGCCCTTTGATTCCGGCGCAACCGAATCCAACGAAAGGACCTTTAGCTAATGAACACAAAAAAGCGTTCCCTGAAGACGCTTATGCACGAAAGTCTTATATTCGGCTTTCTGTTTTATATATCGGATTTTCTGTGCGAGAAATTCAAAAGCTCTCGCATTGTCCAATATTTCACCTCTTACGACTTCTACCGGCGAAAGTACGAAACCTCGCTTCTTTCGGGAATCGTCGGCAAGATCAGTCCCGGGATAAAGCGTCGGCACAAAGTCAAATTTGCAGTTTCCGGAGCCATAGAAAACAGCTTTATAGTGCAAAAGTACAAGGCTCTGATAAACTCTCTGCTCTGCCGGAAAATTTCTTATACCGGCGGTGGGATACTGACCTTCGGAATAACCACCGCCGTTGTTTATCTTGTAAACAGGTACCTTCATCTCGGCCGCTCTGAGCTTTCCGATTTCGTAATGGGAATAGTAATGCTTATTGCCTCCCTGCCCCTCATTATGAGCCGTCAGTCCTGGAGCTCGGTCATCCCAAAAAGCCGTATAGTCGGCGGCTTTCTCTGTAACCTTGCCGATTTCAGGGAGGATGAGATCAGACGCGCCCACACAACAGGCCACGGCTTCAAGCGCTCGTTGCTTATCGGATTCCTGCTGGGACTTGCAACCTCGTTTATCAGCGGCGCTTATATAGTACTCGGTTTGGTCGGTCTGATAGCAGTCGCTGTTATAATATATAAGCCGGAGGTCGGTTGCCTGGCAATCGTCGGACTGCTTCCTTTTCTCCCGACAATGATGCTGTGCGCCTTAGTCGCACTTACGGCAGTTTCCTATATTCTCAAGCTGATACGCGGCAAACGCACCTTCCGATTTGAAGCCTCCGACTTGTTCGTAGTCTTATTCATGGCAATACTGTTGCTCGGCGGTCTGTCCAGTCTCAGCGTATCCAGCAGTATAAAGTCAGCGGCAGTGTTTATCTGCCTCATGACCTCCTACTTTCTGATAACAAATCTCGTCACCACAACCAAGATGATCCGCAGTCTTTCGGTTGTCACGGTTGCCTCGTTGCTCATCTGCTCGCTGTACGGAATTTACCAGAACTACTTCGGGATATCCGAAGCGGCGTGGCTCGACAGCGATATGTTCTCCGAGATTGAGACGAGAGTATATTCCACCTTCGGAAATCCGAATGTTTTCGGAGAATATCTTATAATGGTAATTCCCATCGCCCTTGCCCTGCTGTTTACCAAGCAAAGCGCGAAAAACCGATTTGCCGCGCTCTGCATTGCGGGAATATCCGGCATAGCGCTTATATTCACCTGGTCCCGCGGCGCTTGGCTGGGCTTCGGAATATCCATGATCCTTTTCTTCCTTTTACTCAGCCGCAGAACAATGATAGTTTATATGGGCGGCATTATGTGCCTTCCCTTTGCCCTGCCATATCTCCCGTCGTCGATCGTAACCCGCTTTACCAGCATCGGCAATCTTGCCGATACCTCCACGAATTACCGTGTTTCGATATGGAAGGCGGCGGTCAGGATGATATACGACCATCCCTTGAGCGGCATCGGAATAGGCGAGGGCGCTTTTGCGATAATGTATCAGAACTATTCCCTGTCCGGAATTGAAGCGGCGCCGCACAGCCATATGCTGTACCTACAGATATGGATTGAAACCGGGCTTGTCGGTCTCGTGGTATTTCTCATGACGGTGCTGCTGATATTCAAAAAGGTATTTGCTTACTACCGAAACGGTACAAACACCGAAATGAAAATCGTCTCACTGGCGGCCGTCTGCGGAATAACGGCGATTTTAATTCAGGGCTTTACCGATTACGTCTGGTACAATTACAGAGTATTCGCCCTGTTTTGGATAATGTGCGCTTTTGCGGTATCTGCAGTCAGATGCGCCCAAAAAGAAGAAGCAACTGTTCAGTATTAATAGTTGGGAAAGGTAAAAACATATGGAAGTCAACAAGAAAAAAAGCGGTTTCAGCTTTAATATAGTAGATGCTCTCATCGTTTTAATGGTTCTTATCATCGCGGCCGCCGGAGTCTTCGTATATATCAAGATTTCGAGCAACAAAATCATCACCGAGACCCAAACTATAGAGTGTACCTTTACTATAGACAATATGAGAAGCGAATTCAAAAATCTCGTCCGCGAAGGCGACAAGGTTTATAATGTAAACAATCAGGTGTTCGGAGTTGTAACAGGAGTGTCGTACACAAACGCCGTATCAAATGTGGTTGCCTCCGATGCCTCGGATGTAAACAGCGGTCAGGTCAAGAAGTATATCTACCCGGACAGCGATTATTGCAAGGCTGTCTTAACCGTTAAATGCGACAATGCGGACTTCTCAAGCGGCAAGTGCACGGTAGGAGGCACCTACGTGGGCGTGGGAGAGAATATTTCTCTCAGAACCAAGAATTTTGTAAGCTCCGCGCGCTGCTCGGGCTTTACCGTAGCAAAGGACCCATCTTCCGATACTGCGGTTGAATAATATCAATGTCAAAGAAAGGTACGGTCACAAATATGAATCAGGAAACCGAAAAATCGCGTCATCACTTTAATATAGTTGATTTTTTTGTCATAATAATTATTATTGCGGTAGTGTGTTCCGTTTTTGCACGCGAAGGTATAAATTCTATTGTGTCGACGGCAAAAACCGACACCGAGATCGAATACACTCTGCGCCTGGAATATGTTAACGAAAATGTAGTAAAATCAATAAATACGGGCGACAGCCTCAAGCTTACTTCGACTAACGACCCTGTCGGCAAGATAACTGCTGTAAGCACCGAAAACTACGAGGCTTATACTGCTATCGGAAACGGCACGATGAAAAAAACCGTATTCCCCGATTATTATACTATGCTCATCACCGTCAAATGCGAGGGTTCAAACACTGAGGAAAGCTTCAATCTGAACGGCAATTTCAGTATCGCCGCCGGAATGGAAATGTATGTATATAACGATAAATGCTCTTTCAATACACGGGTAATGTCTGTAAACGAAAGCGGCATTTCCGACACGGCTGACGAATAACAAATACATTTTTTCTTCCGTTTTGGGCATACTTACCCGAAATACTGCAATTCAAATGTTTTTTCAAAATGCTATTGCTTTTTTGGACTCGTTTTGCTATAATCATAGCACTATCAAAGATTTTTGTTTACGGACAGGAGTAACAGAATGTTAACTAAAGAAGTAACAATAATGAACAGCGTGGGACTGCATGCAAGACCCGCGACATACTTTATACAGAAAGCAAATACCTACAAGAGCTCAATATGGATTGAATGCGGCGATATGCGCGCCAATGCAAAGAGCCTTCTTGGTGTTCTTTCACTCGGTATTTCCAAGGGTTCAAAAGTAAGTCTTATTGCCGACGGTGCCGACGAAGCCGAAGCGATAGAAGGGCTCGCGAATCTCATACTTACGAGCTTCACTGATTAACCGATATAGTACAAACCGTCACATACACATTTTTGTGTCTGGGGCGGTTTTTTTGTTTTTTATCATTTTGAAAAGGAGTGAACCACTTGGCAAGTACCGAGATACTGACGTTTGACGAAATGGTGCGAAAAGCCCATTCTCTCCCCCTCAAGCCGGGAGTGTATATGTACTACGACCGTGAGGGGACAGTCATATACGTCGGCAAATCAAAGGCGCTGAGAAACCGCGTTTCCTCCTACCTTGTCAACCCCGACCGTCATCCTCCCAAGACGCGGCGTCTCGTAAAAAGCGCCGTCAATTTCGAAACAATAGTCACTTCCTCCGAAACAGAAGCGCTGATACTTGAGAATGAACTGATAAAGAAATATCAGCCGAAATACAATATTCTCTTAAAGGACGACAAGAGCTACCCTTATCTCAGGCTGTCGACAGGCGACGACTATCCCACGCTCTCACTCGAGCGCAGCCGAAGCCGAAAAAAAGACGATAAAAGCATGTATTTCGGGCCGTACAGCTCTGCCGGAGCCGTTTGGGGAATAATAAATACGGCAAACTCAATCTTCCGTCTCCCCGTTTGCCGCCGCAGCTTTCCGCGCGACATCGGCAAGGCGCGACCGTGCCTTTATTATCACATGAATAAATGCGTCGGAGTCTGCACCGGCAAGGTCAGCAAAACCCAATATGCCGAGCAGATAAAAAGGCTCGTGTCGTTTCTGAAAAACGATTACCGTTCAGTATGCGCTCAAATGCGTACCGAAATGAACAAGGCCGCCGAAGCTTTGGAGTTTGAGCGCGCCGCACAGCTGAGAGACAGCATAGCCTCGCTCGAAAAGCTCTGCCAGCACCAAAGCATCGTCGGCGACCTCTCGTTCGAGGCGGATGTTTTCGGCCTGTTTACCGACGATATCGGCAGCTGCGTCTCGCTTATGATAATACGCGAGGGCAGACTGATAGACATGATAAACTATCATTTCGGCGCCGACGGAATAATCGGCGAGGAAAAGGACTCCGATTCCGTTTCGGCGCTCATTACCGGCTTTTACAGCGGCCGCGACGATATTCCGAAAAGAATTCTCGTCTCGCACATGCTGTGCAGCTCTCCCGATATCGCCGCGGCGGATTTACTGTCGGAAAAATCCGGCAAAAAGGTGCATATTCTCTGCCCCGAGCGCGGCGAAAACAGGCGGCTGACAAATATGGCGGACGCCAATGCAAAAGAAGCGGAATTGCATAAGCGCGAGCTTTACCGCAGGGACGAAAAGACGCTCATTAAGCTTGCACAGACGCTTTGTCTCGAGGTACTGCCGGAAAAAATCGAAGCTATCGACATATCAAATAACGGCAAGGACGACATTACCGCCGGAATCATCTGCATAAAGAATGCCCGCTTCTCCAAAAAGGACTACCGCTCCTTTAATATAAATACCGGCCTGCAGGACGACTATGCCGCCACCGAGGAAGCCCTCAGGCGCCGCTTTGCACGCGCATTAACCGAAGACGGCGACAGTCACTGGAAGGAGCTTCCCGACCTTCTTTTGCTGGACGGCGGCGCAGGACATGTCATGACCGTCAAGCGGCTGCTGTCGGAGATAGGCCTTGACATTCCTACCTTCGGCATGGTTAAGGACGATTTTCACAAGACCCGCTGTCTTACGGACGGCGAGCATGAAATATCGATTGCCGGAAATACCGCCGTGTTTAATTTCATATATAAGATTCAGGAGGAGGTTCACCGCTTTGCCTTCAGCCGCATGGACAACAAGCGCCGCAAAAAGGTCAAGCAAAGCTCTCTTACCAAAATCAGCGGCATCGGCGCAAAGAAGGCGGACCTTCTGCTCAGGCATTTCGGCACTATAGCCAATCTCGCCGCTGCCGAGCAGGACGAAATCGCCGAGGTCCGCGGAATCAGCGCAGGAGAGGCGCATAATATATACCGGCATTTTCACCCCGGGGACAAGGCTTGACCGCTTGTGCAAATTTCGCTTTTTCCTATTTACAAAACGCCTTTTTTCGGGTAAAATACTGTTAAGAATTCATATCGGGGAGAGATACAAAAATAATGGGACTGAAGTATAAAAGAGTTCTGATTAAAATGTCCGGCGAGGCTCTTGCCGCCGGTCTTGATACCACAGGTGAAAAAAGACCCATCATTAATGACGAATTTTTGATGCAGGTCTGTGAAAAAATAAAAGAATGTGTCGAAATGGGCGTCCAGGTTTCAATAGTTGTGGGTGCCGGAAACATATGGAGAGGCAAGCAGGGCGAAGAGTTTGACCGTACGCGCAGCGACCATATGGGAATGCTTGCGACGGTTATCAACTGCCTCGCCATTCAGGATACTCTCGAGCGTATCGGCGTAGAAACCAGAGTTCTTACAGCCATCGAGATGAAGCAGTTTGCAGAGCCGTACATCCGCAACAAGGCCGTCTCGCACCTCAGAAAAGGCAGAGTGGTTATATTCGGCTGCGGCATAGGCAGTCCGTACTTCTCGACCGACACTGCGGCGGTTCTGCGCGCTAAGGAAATCAACGCCGACATAGTGCTCTTCGCGAAAAATGTAGACGCCATCTATACCGCCGATCCCAAGAAGGACCCGAACGCCAAGAAGCTTTCAAGCATCAGCTACATAGATATCCTCGACAAGGATTTGGGCGTAATGGACGGCACCGCGGCCTCCTTCTCACGCGATAACCATCTTCCGATACTTGTATTCGGCCTCAATGACCCTCAGAACATAGTAAGAGCCGTCTGCGGCGAAAAAATCGGAACCCTCATTGATTAAAAACGCGATAAAAACATTAATATAACCGAAAGGACTGTACCATTATGAAACTTGAAACCGCTGCTTACGAAGAAAAAATGAAAAAATCCCTTGCTGCAACCGAAACGGAATTCTCCTCAATACGCGCCGGCAAGGCAAGCGCAGCGCTGCTCGACCGTATTCAGGTAGAATATTACGGCACACCCACACCGATAAATCAGCTCGCTCAGATAAACACGCCAGAGGCAAGAGTTCTCGTCATTCAGCCGTGGGATATCAAGGCACTCAAGGATATCGAAAAGGCTATTCTTGCCAGCGACCTCGGCATTAACCCTCAGAACGACGGGAAATGCATCCGTCTTACCTTCCCCCAGCTCACCGAGGAGCGCAGAAAAGAGCTCTCAAAGCAGGTTTCCAAGCTCGGCGAAGACGGGAAGGTAGCCATGCGCAATATCCGCCGCGATGCTAACGATAAGATTAAAGAAATGAAAAAATCAGGCGAAATGACGGAAGACGAGCAGAAAACCAGCGAAAAATCCATCCAGGATCTCACAGACAAGTATATCAAGCTTGTTGACGCGGCTGTAGCAGCCAAATCTGCCGAGATAATGAGCCTGTAATGACAAACGAGGAATTTTCACAGCTTGCCGCCAAGCCGAGACATATCGGCATAATAATGGACGGCAACGGCAGATGGGCAAAAAAGCGTGCACTGCCGAGAAGCGTCGGACACAAATTCGGCGCCAGAACCTTCCGCGCCATCGCAGAGTACTGCATCAAGCTCGACATTGAGGTGGTCACCTTCTTTGCCTTCTCTACGGAAAACTGGAAGCGCCCGAAGGAGGAGGTGGACGGCATAATGCAGCTGTTCATCGAATATCTTCAGGACTCTTTCAATCGCAAGGGAATGCAAAATATGCGCGTCCGTTTCCTGGGCGACAGAGCGCCGCTTTCGGATGAAGCAAAAGCGCTCATGAAAAATGTCGAGCAAGAGACCGCAGAATACAAAAATCAGCTTAATATAGCGATAAATTACGGTTCTCACGACGAGCTTGTCACAGCCTTTAACAAGCTGAACGGCAAAAAGGCAGAGATATCCGCACAAGACATCTCCGAGGCTCTTTATACCCACGGTCAGCCTGACGTAGATCTGCTTGTCCGTACAGGCGGCGAACAGCGTATATCAAATTTCCTTCTGTGGCAGTCGGCATACGCCGAGCTGTATTTCACCGATACGCTCTGGCCCGATTTCAAAGAAAAGGATCTCGACCAAGCTCTGACATTTTTCGCACACCGCCAGAGACGCTTCGGCGCGGCCGAATAATCCGATCAATTCCCGAAAGGACAATAAAACAAATGAAACAAAGAGTTTTAGCAGGTGTAGTTGGAACCCCGTTGATAATACTAGCCATTTTTCTCTCTAAATTTGCTCCCTTCTGGGCAATAGCGGTTACGCTTCTTTCAGCAATAGCCGCCTACGAAATGCTCCGCTGCATCGGCGTCATCGCAAAGCGGGCGGTAACCTTCCCTGCGCTCATCTATTCTATTGTTGTTCCGCTGTCCTCCATATGGTACATATCAGACGGCAGTATCAACTACGGTTTTTTATACAACGCTGCGATAGTATTCCTGTTCATCATGATGTTTATCGGCATTTTTGCGCATGAACAGGTCGGCATAGACAAGATATTCATCGCCGTGGCGTCCATTATATATGTCACCAACTCTTTTACATCCTTGATACTCCTGCGCCGCCTGGAGCACGGTCTTCTTTTGCTGATACTGGTATTCATGGGCGCGTGGGTAACCGATGTTTTCGCACTGTTTTCCGGAATGCTGTTCGGCAAGCATAAGCTCGCACCCAAAATAAGCCCAAAAAAGACTGTGGAGGGTGCCGTAGGCGGACTTATTTTCTGCGTCATCTCCTTTGTCATTTACGCACTTGTAGCTAATAAGGTCGGCGGTGTAAGCATAAACATCGCGCTTATTATTCTCGTCGGAGTTATCACAAGCATTTTTTCTCAGCTCGGCGACCTTGCAGCGTCAACCGTCAAGCGCGCCTTCGGCATAAAGGACTACGGAAATCTCATTCCCGGACACGGCGGAATAATGGACAGATTCGACTCCATAATCGCCGTCTCGCCCATCCTGCTTGTTGCCCAGACTGTGTTTAACTTTATAAACTGAATAACAAAAAGACTGTTTTACGGGGCTTTCGGTTCGGCAAGAGCCGAAAGCCTTAAAGCATAAATGCGGGTCAGTCGCCGCTATGAAAGGCAATTTCGGATTATGTCAAAAAAGATATGTATTCTCGGTTCAACCGGTTCGATCGGTAAACAGACCATTGAGATTATTCGCTCCTGCGGTTTTGAGCTGACAGGAATCAGCGGAAATACAAATATACTTGAGCTTGAAAACCAAATACGCGAATTCTCCCCTAAATACTGCGCGGTAGCGGACCAACGCCTCGCCGAAGACCTGGCGGTTCGCGTCAAGGATACGCCGACTGTTGTTTTGTCGGGAGACGACGGAGTCTGTCAGCTTGCGAACGAAAGCGGCGCGGATATCCTTTTGAACTCGCTCTTGGGCAGCTGCGGAATACGCCCGACGCTTGCCGCAATAGACGCACATACCGATATCGCCATGGCAAATAAAGAACCCATAGTAGCAGCCGGAGAGATAATACTCTCCCGTGCGAAAGACAATGGTGTCAGAATAATCCCGGTTGACAGCGAGCACAGCGCAATATTCCAGTGCATAAACGGCGGCTTCAATTCGTATAAATATGTAAACAGACTTATTCTTACAGCCTCCGGCGGACCGTTTTTCGGCCGTCAAAGAATAGAATTGAAAAACGTAACTCCCGAAATCGCCTGCGCTCACCCCACGTGGAGCATGGGCAAAAAAATCTCCGTCGACTCGGCAACGCTTATGAATAAAGCGCTTGAGCTCATAGAAGCCGTCCGTCTTTTCGGCGTTTCAGCAGACCGCGTCGAGGTGACGGTTCACCGCCAGTCGATAGTCCATTCAATGGTTGAATTCTGCGACAGCTCGACGCTTGCACAGCTCGGCCATCCGGATATGAAGCACTGCATACAGTTTGCCCTCACCTATCCGGAGCGCTGCGAAAGCATCTGCCGCCCCATGGATTATACAAAGGCATTTTCGCTTACCTTCGAACCGTTGGACGAAAAGACCTTCTCGTTTCTGCCTCTTGCCCGGCGCTGTGTCGCCGAGGGCGGAAGCCTTCCCTGCGTAATGAACGCCGCCAACGAAGCCGCCGTTGAGCTGTTTCTCAGTAAAAAAATCGGCTTTTGCGACATATTCTCGCTTGTAGAAGACGCAGTAAAAGGACATAATAAGGAAAATATCACAGATATCGACCGCCTCTCCGAAATCGACGCGCTTATCAAAGAGCAGGTATTCAATACCGCAAAAAGCTGACAGTCTGCGCCGCAAAACACGGTTTTCCGACAGGCAGGCTCCCCCGGCACAAGCCCAATCGCATCAGTCTCTTCCAACAGAAAGGAAATATTAATATGAGTACAGTAATCGGAATTCTTATAGCACTGCTGATATTCGGCATAATGATATTTGTGCACGAGCTGGGTCATTTCCTGGCAGCCCGCGCCTGCGGAGTTAAGGTGCTTGAATTTGCGGTAGGCATGGGTCCTAAGCTCATAAGCCATGTTTCCAAAAAAAGCGGTATCCGTTATTCGCTGCGTCTCTTGCCGATCGGCGGCTTTACCAGCATGTTGGGAGAGGACGACACCAGCGAGGTTGACCCGCACGCACTCTGCAACCGTCCGAGATGGCAGCGCTTTATCGTTCTTTTTGCCGGATCGTTTATGAATATTCTTACCGCGATCATCGCCATGTTCATATATGTGGCAAATCCCACCGGCTTTGCCACGACCACCATCGCAGACTTTCCCGACGGCGAGAGCGCCGTATATCAGGCGGGACTCAGGCAGGGGGACACAATAGTCGAAATGAACGGATATGAAATATCCGATTATGCCGACCTCGTCGCCGTGCTTCGTCAGGACGGCACAAATCCGATTGACATTACCGTCAATCGCGACGGAAACGAGCTTTCTTTTGACGACGTGCAGTTTGATACGCGCATAGATGATGACGGAAATACTAATATAATTCTGGGCTTCACGACCACGCGCGAAAAGGGGTATTTTTCAACCACGGTCCGCGGCTTCACTTCGGAGGACGCGCCGAGCAGAAAGGCGGGACTCAGGCAGGGAGACACCATTACCAGGATAGGCTCCGCAAAAATCAAGGTGTATAACGATTTGGTTTACGCCATAGCGATGGACGGCACCGAACCGTTAGACATAACCGTGCTCAGAGACGGCGAGGAGATTGTCATTCAGGACGTTGTATTTGATACCGAGACCGAGGAAGGGGTCGAAATGGGAGTCATGGACTTTGCCACTACCGTCGAGCCCATGAGCTTCGGAAATATGCTCTCTCAGGCAATAAATCAGTCGTTTTCAACCGTAAAGACGATTTACAAATCGTTTATCAGCCTGATAACCGGCAAATACGGCATAAATGCTATGTCCGGCCCGGTCGGCACCGTCAGCGTAATAAGCGAGGCGGCAAGCTACGGCTTCCGCAGTACGCTCTACCTCTTTGTATTCATCAGCATGAACTTAGGCATTGTCAATCTTATGCCGTTCCCCGCTCTCGACGGCGGCAGACTGCTTTTCCTTTTAATCGAAATGATACGGAGGAAAGCACTCAATCCGAAATATGAAAATATGGTCAATGCCGTCGGCTTGGCGGTACTGCTGTGCTTTATGGCGGTCATTACAATTTTAGACATCAAAAAAATGATATAAAACGGATTAAAACAGCTATGAAAAAGACAAAGACTGTAAGAATCGGTTCAAAAACCATCGGCGGGACAAATCCGGTGCTGTGTCAAAGCATGACAAATACCGACACAGCCGATGTAAAGGCCACAGTGGAGCAGATATTGAGACTCGAAGAGGCCGGCTGTGATATTGTACGCTTTACGGTGCCTGATATGGCGGCCGCAGAGGCTATTCCCGAAATCAAAAGAAATACGCACATTCCGCTGGTCGCCGACATTCACTTCGACTATCGTCTTGCTATCGCCGCCTGTAAAGCCGGCGTCGATAAAATACGCATCAATCCCGGCAACATAGGAGCTCCCGACCGTATCAAAGCCGTGGCGGATGCCTGCCGTCAGCGAGGTATTCCGATAAGAATCGGCGTCAATTCCGGCTCTCTCTCAAAAGAACTGTTACATAAATACGGTTCGCCCACACCCGAGGCCCTTTGCGAAAGCGCGCTTGAAAACGCCGGGCTGCTCGAACAGTTCGGCTTTTACGACATTGTTCTTTCCGTCAAGTCAAGCGATGTCGCAGTCATGATAAGGACCAACCGTCTGTTGAGCGAAAAAACAGATTATCCGCTTCACCTCGGCGTCACCGAAGCCGGAAGTATGCAAAGCGGCGTCATCAAGTCTGCCGTCGGCATAGGCTCGCTTTTGTGCGACGGTATCGGAGATACCATAAGAGTATCGCTGACCGCCGACGTATGCGAAGAGATAAAAGCGGCCAAGCGTATTCTTGAGGCCTGCGGACTGAACTCCGGCGGGATAGACATTATCTCCTGCCCCACCTGCGGAAGAACAAAAATAGATTTGATAGATATAGTATCGCGGCTTGAAGCGGCTATAGAAAAAGAAAAGCTCAACCCCTCCGGGAAAATAAAGGTTGCCGTAATGGGCTGTGCCGTAAACGGTCCCGGAGAAGCGCGAGAGGCCGACATCGGTATTGCCGGCGGCAAGGGTGAAGCGGTATTTTTTCGCAAGGGTGAAATACAGGAAAAAATATCTGAATCCGACATAGTAAACAAGCTGATCAGCGAGATAAAACTGCTTGACGAAAGCCAACATAAGGACACATAAATATAATGAACAATATCAATAAAAGAAGCTTTCTTGAACTCTTTTCCAAGCTTCCCGAGGACTTTCCGGGGCGCTCCGTCACCGAAAAAATAATAGATTACAGCTACAGTCTGAATAAGGAAAGCAGAATCATCAAAATCAGCCTGTCCTTTGACGAGCTGATACCCAAGGAGGAGCTTTACGCACTTGAAGCGTCTGTAAAAAGCGCTTATTCGCTGTCCTGCTGCTATATTTACCCCAAGTACGACTCTCGGCTTTTTTCGACAGACTATTTAGCGGAGCTTATAAAGGAGCTCAAGCGCTCCTCAGCCATGGCAAACGGCTTTTTCGACGATGCCCGGGCGACGCTGGATGACGGAAAACTGACCATAAAACTGCGCGACGGCTATGACCGGCTTCCCAACCGTGCCGAATGCAATATTATTCTTCAAAAGATAATAGAAAACGAGTTTTCGCTCCATCTGACGGTATCGATAGAAGCCGGCGAATTCGACATGGAAGCGTACAATAAAGAGGCCTACTCTCCTCTGTTTTTGGAGGATCTGCCATCGCCGCCGAGCGTCTCTCAGCCCCAAAGCTCAGGCGGATTCAAAAGGAGCTTTGCAGGTTTCTCTGCTTCCTCCGGCGTTTTGGATACTACTGCTTCAAATTCTTTTGAAGGTGTAACGGATGAACAGGCGCGCTTTGCAGACGGCTGTACAACGGTAGTAAGCGTAGGCTATAAAACCTTTGATTTTACCGAGCGGGAGCTTTTGTACGGAACCGAGCTTCGGGGCGATATATATATAACCCCTCTGTCCCGGGTGAAAAGCGTTTCCAAAACACCGATATATGTATGCGGCGAAGTATTCTTCACCGAATCCCGCGAAAACAAGACAGGAACAAAAACCATACTCAATATAAAAATAACGGACGACCGCGCGTCCGTCTCGGTTAAGGCTGCGGGCAATCCTGACAAGCTGTCCGACCTTGCGTCGCTCAAACCAGGCGCGTCGCTGCTCATCGCCGGCACCGCCGAAGCAGATGAATTTGAGTCTAACCAGCTGGTCATTAAGCCCAAAAGCGTTTTCAAAATAAAGCAAAAATTAAAAACCGACGACGCTCCCGAAAAGCGTGTCGAACTGCACCTGCATACGCAAATGTCCAGTATGGACGCCACCATCGACCCGAAGAAAATAGTCGAATTGGCGCATGCTTGGGGACACAAAGCCGTAGCCATAACCGACCACGGCAATGTGCAGGCATATCCTCTCGCCATGCAGGCGGCGGAAAAGCTCGGCATGAAGGTGATTTACGGCTTAGAGGGATACTTTGTCGACGACACGGCAAAGGCGCTGTACGGAGAAGCAAACGTCACCTTTGAAAGCGATGAAATCTGCGTGTTCGATATTGAAACCACCGGTCTGTCACACCTGACCTGCGGAATCACGGAAATAGGTGCCGTAATTTATAAGGGCGGCGAGATAATCAGCCGCTTTAATACCTTTGTCAATCCCGGCATGCCCATCCCGGAGAAGATAGTCGAGCTTACTCACATCACAGACGATATGGTAAAGGACGCGCCGAGTGAAAAGGAGGCCGTCACAAAATTTCTGGAATACGCCGGCGACCGTATGCTCGTCGCACATAATGCGGCATTTGACACCGGCTTTATCCGCAGTGTCTGCGAAAAAAACGGAATCAAGTTTGCAAACGCCTATCTCGACACCGTCAGCCTTTCCCGCTATTTGAACCCCGACCTCAAAAAGCACAAGCTTGATACCCTTGCCGAGTATTACAATCTGTCAGACTTCAACCATCACCGTGCAAGCGACGACGCCGAAATGCTGGCGATGATATTCGGCTGTATGGCGGCCAGACTCAAGGAGGAGGGTATCGCAAACACCGTCGAAATGGTGCGTGTAATGAGCGAGAGGTGCGACCCCAAGCTTCTGAAATCCTACCATATAATCATACTTGTAAAAAACCTTGTCGGCCTCAAAAATCTCTACAAGCTGGTGTCCTACTCATATCTGGATTACTACAAGCGCAATCCGCGCATTCCGAAAACAGTGCTCAAGGAGCACCGCGACGGATTGCTTATCGGCTCCGCCTGCGAGGCAGGCGAGCTTTACAGCGCCATAGTCGAGGGCAAGCCGTTCAACGAGCTTCTCCAAATCGCCGACTTTTACGATTATCTCGAAATTCAGCCGCTCGGCAACAACGACTTCATGGTGCAGAAAAACATAGTCGAAAGCGTTGAGCAGATAAAGGAGTTCAACCGCACGGTAATCAAGATTGCAGATAAGCAGAATAAGCTGTGCGTGGCGACCGGCGACGTTCACTTTCTCAATCCCCAGGACGAGATATACCGCAAAATCCTGCTGTGCGGAATGAAGTATTCCGACGGCGACCGTCATATCCCGCTGTATATGAGGACTACCGATGAAATGCTGGCGGAATTTGATTATCTCCCGCCCGAAAAAGCATATGAAATAGTTGTTACAAATACAAATAAAATCGCCGATATGATTGACGATAACGTCCGCCCGATTCCCAAGGGCACCTATACCCCCAAGCTTGAGGGTTCAGAGGAGGAGCTGCAGAAGGTTTGCTGGGAAAAGGCGCACAGAATGTTCGGCGAAAACCTGCCGGAAATAGTATCGTCAAGACTTCAGCGCGAGCTTGATTCCATCATAAAGCACGGCTTCGCGGTGTTGTATATCATTGCACGGCGGTTAGTCCAAAAAAGCGAAAGCGACGGCTATCTGGTCGGCTCCCGAGGCTCGGTCGGAAGCTCGTTTGTAGCAATAATGGCAGACATCTCCGAGGTCAATCCCCTGCCGCCTCACTATCTCTGCCCCAACTGCTGTCACAGCGAATTCATTACCGACGGCTCGGTCGGCTCGGGCTTCGATCTGCCCGACAAGAACTGCCCGGAATGCGGCACAAAAATGCGCGGCGACGGACACAACATTCCGTTTGAAACCTTCTTGGGCTTTAACGGCGATAAAGCGCCGGATATCGACCTGAATTTCTCGGGAGATGTTCAGGCGGACGCGCATAAATACACGGAAGTGCTGTTCGGTGCGGAGAACGTCTTCCGCGCCGGAACCCTGGGTACTCTGGCCGACAAAACAGCATACGGTTATGTCAAAAAATATTTGGAGGAGCGCGGTGTATCGCTGACCCGCGCCGAGGAGCAGCGGCTGATATCCGGCTGCGTCGGCGTCAAGCGAACAACCGGCCAGCACCCCGGCGGCATCATAGTCGTGCCGCGGGAATACGATATATATGACTTCACCCCGGTTCAGCACCCTGCCGATAAATCCGACTCAAATATAGTCACTACCCACTTCGCATTTGAATATCTGCACGATACCATTCTCAAGCTTGATATACTCGGACATGATGTTCCCACAAAGTATAAAATGCTTGAACGCTTCACCGGTCTCAATGTTTTGGACGTGCCGATGAACGACCCGGAGGTAATGGAGCTGTTCCATTCGACAAAATCTCTCGGCGTTACTTCGGAGGAAATAGAGTCGCTTACCGGCACCTACGGCTTGCCGGAATTCGGCACAAACTTCACCCGTCAAATGCTTGTGGATTCTAAACCCACCTGCTTCTCCGACCTCTTGCAGATATCAGGTCTGTCGCACGGAACAAATGTGTGGCTCGGCAACGCACAGGACCTCATCAAGGACGGCGTATGCACTATTTCCGAGGTTATCGGAACACGAGACAGCATAATGGTCTATCTTATGCAAAAAGGGTTGGAAAGCGGCACTGCCTTCCGCATAATGGAGGACGTCCGCAAGGGACGCGGTCTCAAGCCCGAGTATGAGGAGGTAATGCTGCAGAACAATGTTCCCGAATGGTACATAGCCTCCTGCAAAAAAATCAAGTATATGTTCCCTAAGGCTCACGCGGCGGCATATGTCATATCCGCCATACGCCTCGGCTGGTTCAAGGTTCACAAACCGCTTGAGTTTTACTGCTGCTATTTCTCTGCGGCACCTGAAGGTCTGGACGCCGAAATACTCACAGGCGGCAGGAGTAAAGTCAAGGCTACCATAAAGAATATAAAGGAAATGGGCAAGGAGGCGTCGAAAAAAGATCAGGATACCCTCAACTGCCTGCTCCTGATTAATGAAATGATGGCGCGCGGCATCAAGGTGCTTCCCGTCAGTCTGACTCATTCCGACGCGCATATGTGTCTGCCGGAGGACGGCTGCTTCAGACTCCCCTTCTCGAGTCTTTCCGGACTGGGAGATACCGCCGCCGAAAATATTGCCGCCGCAATGAAATCCGGCGAAATACATTCGGTGGATGAACTCAGAATAAAATCCGGAGTTTCGGCTCCGGTCATAGAAACGCTCAGGGCAAACCACGTTCTCGATGATCTGCCCGAAACCGACCAGATATGCCTGTTTTGATATTTCCGGCATGCTACAGACAGCGGCGCAGCTTTTCCTGAATACGGCGTTCCTCCCTCGACACTTTGACCTGGCTCATACCGAGTAGCTCCGCCGTCTGCTGCTGCGTCAGTCCTCTGTAATACCTCAGCTTTATTAAGAGCTTGTCACGACGGTCCAGCTTTTCGATCGCCTGGCGCAGCGCGATATCCTCGAAGCGCTTTTCGATAACATCCTCGCCTACTATCTCCTCGAGAGTACCGGTATCGTCATCGCCCGACGAGCACAGCGACAGCATCGGACGCGCCGCGTCCAGCGCAATGACAATGTCCTCGTGCGCTATACCGCAGCCCTCGCTTATTTCATCGACAGTCGGCTCGCGGGAATTGTCGTGCATATATTCATCGCAAAACCGCCTTATCAAAGCGGAATTTCGCTTGACGGTGCGCGAGATTTTAATTATCCCGTCATCGCGCAAATAGCGCTTTATTTCGCCCATTATAAGAGGTACGGCATAGGTAGAGAAGCTGCATCCGAAGGACGGGTCAAAGCCGCATATCGCCTTAATCAAGCCGATAGCTCCCAGCTGCATCAAATCGTCCTGCTCGACGCCCCTGCCGTTAAATCGCACCGCAATGCTTCGCACAAGCCCCATATTGCTCTCGACGACCGCGTCCATTGCGTCCCTGTCGCCGTTTTTCGCACGCGCTACTGTTTCCGGGTCGTTTATGTATTTCATTTATCCGCCGAGCTTTTTGGTCATTACAACGCGAGTCCCCTTATCAGGCACGGATGAAACGCGCACTCGGTTCATAAAGCTCTCCATAATGGCAAAGCCCATACCGCTTCGTTCGCTCTCGCGGTCGGTAGTGTAAAAAGGCTCTCTGGCAAGCTCGATGTCCGGGATTCCGCAGCCCTTGTCTGCCACCGTAATTATCACCGTGCCGTCGTCATAGCTCTTGGCCGACAGCTCCACCTTACCGTCCTTATGCCCCTTGTAGGCGTGAACTATTGAATTTGTCACCGCCTCCGACACAGCAGTTTTTATATCGGCCAGTGTCCCCGGAGTGACTCCCAGCCGCATTACAAAGCCGGAGATAACCACTCTCGCAAAGCTCTCGTTCTCACTGATTGCCGAAAAGCGCAGCTTCATCTCATTCGTTACCGTTCTCTTCATGATTTTTCCGTCCTTTCTATCGATATCAACTTTTCGACGCCGGCAAGCGTCAGTATGCGCATAACCCCGGCAGTCGGATTAAGCAGTCCGAAGTCACAGCTCATCTCTCCGGCCTTCCTGTACCGTCCGAGTATCAGCCCGAGTCCGGAGCTGTCCATAAATTCGGTTTTAGAAAGATCCAAAAGCAGCTTTTTCGGTCTTTTTTCGGAAAGCAGTCTGTCAGTTTGCTCCCTCAGCGATACCGTCGCATGATGATCGATATCTCCGGTAGGTCTGACCGTAAGTATGCCGTTTTCAAGCGTATAATCAAGCTTCATTTTTACCATTCCTTTCTTTAATACTTCCCGCACCTATTGTACGACGGATAAAGTGAATAATTTGTATAATTCGGTCGCCTGCCGAAAAAACAAGCGCAAAAAAAGAGCGGATATTTCCCAAGTGTTCTGTTGAACACCCGGGCAATATCTGCTCTTTATCTATAGCTTTGTGTTTGTTCCGAACGGTCTGTTAAATTAACTGAGCTTACTGCGGAAGCTTTGCAATAGCCTCTTCGACATTTTCGAGATTCTTCCTGTAGCCTGCAAGCTTGTCTCTCTCGGAGTTAACTACCTTTTCGGGCGCCTTAGCGACAAATTCGGCATTGCCGAGCTTGTTTTCAAGGCGTGATATCTCCTTTTGGAGATTATCCTTTTCCTTGCCGAGCCGCTCGCGCTCCGCCTTTATGTCGAGCATTTCCGCAAGTGGGATATACAATACGGCGCTGTCGGTCGCAATAGCGACGCTGCCGTCGTCATCGTATGAATCCACAAACCTGACCTCGCCGGCGGATGCAAGTCGGCTGAAGAAAATTTCCGAGCCGGCAAAATCCTCCCTGCAGTCGGTCTTAATAAATATGCTTGCCTTGCGTGAGGGAGCCACATTCATTTCACTGCGGCGGTTGCGTACTGCCTTTATTGCCTCAATGACCTTTTCAAAGCTCTGACGCTCAGCCGGGTAATGCTCTGATTCGTCGTCAACGGGCCATGCGGAAACCATGATGCTTTCGCTGTCGTGCGGAAGCTTCAGGTAAATTTCCTCGGTAATAAACGGCATAAACGGATGCAGCAGCTTGAGAAGTCCCGTAAATACAAAGGCGATAGTGTTCTGCGTAGATTTATTCAAAGCGTTTTGCTTGTCGGAAAGTCTCGGCTTGACAAGCTCGATATACCAGTCGCAGAAAACATCCCAAATGAAGTCGTACAGCTTCTGAACCGCGATACCGAGCTCGCACTTGTCTATGTTCTCGGTAACCTCAGCCACAAGCGTGTTGTACGAATCCAAAAGCCACTTGTCCTCGGTCTGGAGCGCCGACTTGTCGGGCTTGGTCACTTCGGCAATGTCGAGATTCATCAAAATAAATCTTGCGGCATTCCATATCTTGTTTGCAAAGTTGCGGCTGGATTCAACGCGCTCGTAATAGAAGCGCATATCGTTTCCGGGCGAATTGCCGCTTGCGAGCGAGAATCTCAGCGCATCTGCACCGTATTTATCTATTACCTCCAGCGGATCAATGCCGTTTCCGAGCGACTTGGACATCTTTCTGCCCTGCGAATCACGTACAAGTCCGTGAATAAGTACATTCTCAAACGGCGCCTTTCCGGTGTATTCCAGACCCGAGAAAATCATTCTCGACACCCAGAAGGTAATTATATCGTAGCCCGTTACAAGTGCGCTGGTCGGATAGAAGCGCTTATAATCCTCGGTGTTTTCCGGCCATCCGAGCGTTGAGAACGGCCAAAGCGCGCTTGAGAACCATGTGTCAAGCGTATCGGGATCCTGACGCATAGGCTTGCCGCACTTGGGACAAACTGCGCTCTCGTCCTTGGTTACAACGATTTCACCGCAGTCGTCGCAATAGAACGCGGGAATACGGTGTCCCCACCAAAGCTGACGTGAAATGCACCAGTCACGGATATTTTCCATCCAGTGAAAGTAGTTCTTATCAAAGCGCTCGGGTATGAACTTGATTTCACCGTCGCGAACTGCCTTTATAGCGGGCTTTGCAAGTGGCTCCATCTTGACGAACCACTGAAGCGATACCCTCGGCTCAATTGTCGTTCCGCAGCGATAGCAGGTGCCGACATTGTGGCTGTACGGCTCGGTGCGGACGAGGAAGCCTCCCGCTTCGAGATCGGCGACAATGGCTTTTCTTGCTTCGTAGCGGTCCATTCCCGCATACTTCGGGTAATCGTCGGTGATTTTTGCGTCGTCGGTAAGTACGTTGATTACCTCCAGATTGTGGCGCAGGCCTACCTCAAAGTCATTCGGGTCGTGGGCGGGAGTTATCTTAACTACACCGGTTCCGAATTCGATATCTACATAATCGTCTGCTATAACCGGTATTTCTCTGCCGACAAGCGGAAGCACCAGCAGCTTGCCGATCATGCCCTTGTATCTCTCGTCCTTCGGATTGACAGCCACCGCCGTATCGCCCAACAGCGTTTCGGGACGTGTCGTAGCGAGTTCGAGATAGCCGCTGCCGTCCTTAAAGGGATAGCGAAGATGCCAGAATGCACCTGCCTGATCCTCGTACTCAACCTCAGCGTCCGAAATAGTAGTGTGGCATTTCGGGCACCAGTTGATTATTCTGTTTCCGCGGTAGATAAGTCCCTTTTCATAAAGACGGACAAATACCTCCTTAACCGCCTCTGAACAGCCCTCATCCAGCGTAAAGCGTGTTCTCGACCAGTCGCAGGAGGAGCCCAGCTTCTTGAGCTGCTCTATTATTCTTCCGCCGTATTTGCGGTTCCATTCCCACGCGCGCTCCAAAAAGCCGTCTCTGCCGATATCATCCTTGGTAACGCCCTCTTCACGCATAGCCTCGACTATCTTCGCCTCCGTCGCGATGGAAGCGTGGTCGGTGCCGGGCACCCAGAGAGTAGCATAGCCCTGCATTCTCTTATACCTGACGAGAATATCCTGCAGGGTGTTGTCCAGCGCATGTCCCATATGCAGCTGACCGGTTATGTTGGGCGGAGGGATAACTATAGAGAAGGCAGGCCGGCTCCGGTCGTCCGAGGGTTTGAAGTAGCCCTTCTCCTCCCAGTTTTTGTAAAGCTTTTCCTCGAAGCTTTTAGGATCGTAGTTTTTGTCTAACTGTTCCGGCATTTTCTTTATATGTCCTTTCAACGAATCTTATTCATTACCATGCCCGTAATGAGCTTAGGATAGAAGTAGGTGGATTTCTGAGGCATACGGTCTCCCGCCGCCGCAACGTCCTTTATTTGATGAATCTTGGTGGGATTAAGAATAAAGCTGCACTGGAAACTGCCGTCTTGCACCTTTTCGACCGCCTCATCAAGGCTTCTGGTGTATGTCAGGTTGACTCCGTTTGCCATATTCTCCTTGTCTATACCCATCACTCGTTCGAGTATAAGGCTGTGAAGCGCCGTAACATCAAGGTCGCGGTACGCCTGTGAGCGCTCGGGAGCAATGCTGTCAAGGGACACATCCTTTTTCAGAGTAAGAATGTAATAGTAATCGCGGCCGGTGTAGAACGCATAGCTCTTGCTGTCCGTAAGCTCCAAAAGGCGCCTGTCAATATCGCCGGTGCCCTCCACTCGCTCTATCTCAAAGAAATCCCGAGACCTCTCTATCACGCTCTCCTCATTGAAGGAGGAGAGGTCTCTTATCATTCTGTGTGTCGGGAAAATAACCAGTCCTTCGTCATCAATGTCAATCAGGAACATCATTACATAGTCGGACTTGTCGCCCTCCTTAGCCAAGCCCTGCTCGCGCAGGTAATTGCGGTAATTAAGCGAAGTCTCGTAGCGGTGATGTCCATCTGCGATGAACAGCTGCTTGTCGGCAAATGCGCGTGAAATATAAGCGTTTGCCTCGTCATCCGTGCTTATCCACAGTCGGTGAATTATACCGTCGTCGGTCACGGCCTGCTCGTCGGGAGCTCCCTTTGAAAGCTCGTTCACCTTGCCGGAAATCTTCTTGTCGGGGTCAATAAACATAGAATAAATCTGACTGAAATTACAGCCGCAGGCCTTCATCAGGTTAAATCTGTCCTGCTTTGCCTTAGAGAGCGTGTCCTCGTGGGGCAGTATGACTCCCTTTGAAAACTCCTCGATTTTTACGAGCGCGACAATTCCCTTTATTCTCTTGCGTTGTCCGAACGCGGTAAACTCCTCTTCGTAAATATATATGCCGTCCTGCTTATCCTCTGCGACTACACCGTCGGACAGCCATTTATCAAGAAGAATTGCCGCCTCGCGGTAAGCATTTTCACCTTGCGGAAGCTCAAGTCTGACAAGATTGTTTTCGCTTTCACTAATCAGAGCCTCCCGCTCCGAGGGGGAAATAATGTCGTAGGGCGGACAGAGATTCTTTGCCGGATCTCCCGCCTTCCCGGTAAATCTCAGTGCCTTAAACGCCTTAACTTCAGCCATATTCTATTCCGCCTTTCCTTTCAGCACCGTATCGTAATATTCCTCAAAGGTAATGTTGTTTTCGTAAATGTAGGTTGCCGCCTCGACGCCGACATAGCGCATATGCCACGCCTCCGCCATATATCCGGTGACGGACGAATTCTCCTCGGTGTAGCGGAGAATAAAGCCGTACTTGTGCATATTTTCGTGCACCCAGCCGCATCCCTCGTCCTTCTCGTAATCGGTATAAATCTCCGTCTTGCTGCAAACATCCATCGCAAGCCCCGTCTGATGCTCGGAGTAGCCGGGACGCGCGCTGTAGGTATCGACATTTTCCTTGGTATCGTTTTTCAGAAGATTGTTGTAGATGGTATTTTGGAAATCATAGGAACGGAAGCCCGAATATGCCAAAAGCGAATATCCGGCGTCACGCGCCGCGTCGGCGAGCTTCTCAAACGCCGCGGCTGCCTCAGAGCGCAGCTTGCAACCGCCGCGGGAGGAATTAGTATCCGAAATCTCCACCAAATCGTCCGGCTGATAGTCTTCCGAAAGGTAGTTGTATTTATTGACTATAATGTAATTGCCGAGAGACAAATCCGCCGCCTGAGTATATGTATAAAACTCACGGTCGAGTCCGATATTCACCATGGTAACCACGGTCTTTGCGTCGCAGGTGGGATTGTTTTTCTGATACTCCTCGTATCTCTCAAGATTTGCCGCGTCGTAATTGCTGTTTTCCGCAAATGTATTTGCGGCGGAAGAATTGTTATCATCGTCAGTATCTGACGTGCCTAATGTTTGTTGGGTATCTTCAGCCGTCGGTGCAAGCGCAGCCGGAACAGACTCGTCGTTATCTCTGACAAGCACGGTCTTGACTATGAATAATATGAGTGCAACCGCAGCAAGGACTACTACAGCCGCAAGCGCCTTGAATTCCGGCGTGGTTTTTCTTTTTGCCATATCGATTCCTTTCTATATATAACCCGATTGCCAGTATATAGATTGACAAAGTATTATACCATATAACCTCGTCAATTTCAATCATTTTACAGTCATTTTCTCCGCTTCGCCCAAAATAGCGCCGCCTGCGTCCGAAAAGCATTCTCAGCCGCTTGATGAGCGGCAAAAACCCCTGCACCCGAAGATGCAGGGGCCATGATGTATGTTTGCCGAAAATCCGTGCCTGAAAACTCTCGGATTATCTCTTGACGCGGGCGTTGCCTGCGTAAATGCTCCAGACCTGATCCTCATCCGCGGGCGAAGCATAGTCGTTTAATACAGTTGCCGCAAGCGCACCGGTTGCCCAGCCGAACTGCATGCATTTTTCTCCGTCCCAACCCTTGAGAACGCCGTAGAGCAGTCCTCCGGTAAAGCCGTCGCCACCGCCGATACGGTCAAGTACGGGTATTTCACGCGGTTGTTCAACATACCACTGACCGTCGGCAAGCACGATAGCACCCCAGTTGTGCGCATTTGCGCTGATAACCTGACGGAGCGTGGTCGCAAACATCTTGGCATTGGTAAACAGCTTGGAAGCGTTTGTAATCATACCCTTGAAGGCTTCAATCTTGCTCGAAAGCTCCTTGCCGCCCGCCTCGGGTCCCTCGACTCCGAGAGTCAGCTGGAAATCCTCCTCGTTGCCGATAAGAATATCTGCCATAGACGCTATTTCGGTGAATGTGTTTCTGAGCTCCTCTTCTCTGCCCTTCCAGAAGGATGCGCGGTAGTTGAGGTCGAAGGATACGAGCGTGCCGTACTTCTTTGCAACCTTTGCCGCCTCAAGGCAGAATACACTGGTCTCGGGCGAAAGCGCGGCAATCAGACCGGATATGTGAAGAATAGCTACGCCCTCCTTGCCGAAAATGCGGTCGGTATCAAATTCGTCGATGGAAAGAGTTCTCCCTACCTCGCCGGCACGGTCGTTGAGCACTCTCGGTCCTCTCATACCGTAGCCGGAATCGGCTATATTGAACTGATGACGGTAGCCCCAGGGGCCGCCCTGTTCAACCTCTGCGCCCTCGTAGGCAATGTTGCGGCTGCGAAGCTCGTTCTTGATAAACTGCGAAATAGCGCTGTCCTTGACAAACTTTGTCAGCGCAAGTCCCTCGTAGCCGAGGCTGGATGAGATGTTTACGACATTACTCTCGGCGCTGGTAGCCTGCATATAATAATTGTGGCTTGTCTGCACCGGCATTCTGTCAACAGGCGTGATTCTAACGCCCATACTGGTTACGCAGGCAACGCCGTATTTGCAGTCCTTTTTAACATTGATATTCATTTTTAATCCTTTCCTATGCAAAGGCGCGGCACACAGACTTGTAAAACAAGCTTTGTCGGATGCGCCGCTTTTTGCACATCCCGAAGCTCTTGCGGCCGTCTGCCTTTCATATGTCAAAATTCGCCTTTAATTATAATACAAGGCACCTGTTTTGGCAAGTGCCTTGCTGTAAAATCAAAGAATGATCTCGTGACCGGTCTCTGCCGATTTATAAATTGCGTCAAGTATCTTCATGAGCACTACGCCGTCCTCGGCAGGGGCGCGGCAGGGCGTACCGTTTATCACACAGTCGACAAAATGGTCTATCTCCCTTTGAAACCGCTCTTCAAAGCCGGTCGCCGTCGGCGAAGCAAACGACATATCGGTCATATAGCCGCTCTCGCTCGAGTATATTTCAAGCTCCGGATTCATGCAGGCGCCGGCCTTTGTGCCAAACAGGCGTATGCTGTCCTCGTCCCCTTTGGTGTTGAGCGAAAACGAAGTATCTATATGAACCACCGCGCCGTTGTCGTAGCGTATCATAGCAGAAGCCAGATCCTCGACGTCGAAAACCGGTTTGCCGGCGCTCCCCAGGGCGCGGTAAGACTTCGCGTCTTTCAGCTCCGGACGGTCGCCGAGCTTGGAGAAGGTTGCGCCGTATACCGATACGGGGCGCGGATTGCCCATCAAAAACCTCGTCAAATCTATGATATGAACGCCGAGGTCGATAAGCGGGCCGCCGCCGGAGAGCTCTTTTGAGCCAAACCATCCGCCCGGACTGCCGTTGCGGCGCAGAAAGGTAGCCTTGGCATAGTAAATCTCGCCGAATTTACCCTTGGCTATCATGTCCTTCAATATCTCACAGCCGGTTCCGAATCGACGCACAAAGCCTATCATCAATAGCTTACCTGCCCTGTCGGCGGCCTGTCTCATTTTTTCGGCGTCGGCGGCAGATGTGGCCATCGGCTTTTCGCAGAGCACATTCTTCCCCGCCTCGAGCGCCGCTGTCGCGCACTCCGCATGGGCGCTGTTGCCGGTGCAAATACTGACTGCGTCAAGCTCCGGAAGCTCTGCGAGCATCCTTTTCTCGTCGGTATAAAGGCGGCTGACGCCGTATCTTAAGCCAACCTCCCTGAGCCTTGCTTCATTAGTGTTGCAGAGCGCATAAAGCTCGGCATTTGGGTTTGCGATATAGCTTTCAATGTGCTGAATTGCGATATTTCCGGTGCCGACAACCGCAGCCTTAATTTTATCCATAGTATTCTCCTTTAGCAAGCCTGTGTTTATTCGGTTGCAAAGCTTTCCGCCGGTTGATTGAAACAGGCAGTTTTCAAAGTATTTTCTCCAATAAATCTCCGAGTGCCGCCGCCATTGAGCCAAAGCCGAGGTCATTGGGATGGCAATTATCGACGGTGCCCTCGTATCCGGCCGTTTTCATGAGCTCCGGACCTTCTATAAGATACACATTGCGGTCGCCGTTTTCCACGGCATTATTGTAGGTGTTCTTGATAATATCAAGCCGGACCTTCTCATCCTCCGTGAGATAGTATTTCGGTCTTGACATAAGAATCACGGGAAGTCCGGGATTGGCTTTGCGAATCGTGTTAAACATTTTTTCGTGAGTATTGGCTAAGTGCTCGGCAGACGGCGCGTTGTGGTCGTAGTCATACACAAATACCGACATATCCAGCTTCTTAATATACTCGGCTATTTCCTCCTCCGCCATTGCGCTTCCCGAAAAACCGAGATTGATATAATTGCAGTCCAGTCTGTGGGAAATAATGCCTTCGTATGAGTTGCCGGGCCTCGACGCGCATCCGCCCTGGGTGATAGACGAACCGTAATATACTATCGGCTTTTCGATCCTGTAGGGGTCGGGCTCATAAACCGACGCCGTATCACTGATGCCGATATACAGCTCATCTACATTGCTGTACAGCGGAAAATTAATGATATACTCCCGAATCTCCGACGACTCTGTCTCAATAACGCTTTCATATCCGTCGGCAATGTCAAAGGGCGGAATAAAGGTCTGTATATAGCCTTTATCAGCGTCATACAGATCAAAGCCCGCCGAGCCCGAAAGAGCAAAATGAGACATCTTGCCGACTCCCGACATTTCCGCATGTATCGCAATATATGGGCTGTCCGTTTTGAACCTCACCCTGCCGCCCGCCGTGTTGGTGTGCAGAGCCCAAACGTCTTCGCTTACGGCTTTGGCAACAGCCTCGGGTATTCTCCTGTATTTTCCGTTCTCGTAAAAAACGCCGTAAATCTTGAACGGCTGCCGCTTTATATCGTAAAACTTTATATCCTGCTTATCAATTTTCGTTTCAATCCTGAAATTAGCGTCAATCTCCGAAATACTTTTCATGT
>JAQXGK010000104.1 GCA_029006345.1 Bacillota bacterium | reverse complement strand
CCGACGCGATAAATCGCATCCGCACATTTGCGCTCCTTCTTTGAAGCAGACGGAGGATTGAGCCGCGCCTGCAGGAGCTTATTGAGATTATGTACACCGCATTCGCCCTTGCGCGAACAGCAAAGCACCTGTATTCGCTCGGCGGAGCCGTATTTCGCCGGAAGGCGGTCGCAGACGAGAGATACAACTGCCGCCGCCGTCTGCGCGGAGTTCTGCCGCCTGACGTAAAAGAAGTCGTTTGATTTATTGTCAATCACGGGCGGCTCGCCGGAATTAATAAGGTGTGCGTTTGTGATAATGTGGCTTTCCGCCGCCTGGCGGTATATGCGATTGAGACGGCAAACAGTAAATTTCTTGCTTTCTATCAGGTCTGACAGCACATTTCCGGCGCCGACGCTCGGCAGCTGATCGCTGTCGCCGATGAGCAAAAGCCGCGTGCCCGGTTTAACTGCCTTCAACAGCGACGAAAACAAAGTTATGTCAACCATGGAGAACTCGTCCACTATCAATGCGTCGATTTCGAGGGGATTATTTTCATTTCGGGAAAAGTCCGCCTTATCGTCGCCCGAAAAGCCCATTTCAAGCAAGCGGTGCAGCGTTTTGGCTTCGTAGCCGGTAGCGGCAGTCATGCGCTTTGCGGCGCGGCCGGTAGGCGCGGCAAGCGCGAACTTCATCTCGAGCTTGCGGAAAATGCTTATAACTGCTTTGATAATGGTGGTTTTACCGGTACCCGGTCCGCCCGTAATGATGGTAACCGAGCTGTTTAGAGCGCTCTTAATAGCTTCCTTTTGCAAAAACTCGTAGCTAATATTCTCGTCGCGCTCGTTGGCGGCAATCAGCTCGTCGGTATTTCCGATAGCCCCGAGAAGATTGATTTTAGAAAGCGTAGTCAGCTTTGCGGCGGCATAGCACTCGGCGGCAAACATCTCAGTTAAATATATACCCTCGTGCCCGGCAAACTGTTTTTTACACAGGTCGCCCGAAACGCAGAGCGACTCGATGCCGGCGCTGACCGCGTCTGACGGCACGCCCAGAAGATTCGCCGCGTTTTTTACCAGCTCCGCACGCGGCAGATACACATTTCCCGCGCCGTAGACCGCGCTGTTCAGGGCGAATTTCAGCCCTGCGCATATTCTCTCCGGGCTATCGGTCGAAAGCCCGAGTCCGCGCGCCATCGCGTCCGCCTTTTCAAAACCGATGCCGCGTATTTCCTCACAGAGAATATAGGGATTGTTTTTCACAGTGTCGATAGCCGCACTGCCCCAGCGTTTGTATATGCGAACCGACAGAGTCATTCCGAAATACTCGGCAAAAAACATCATAACCTTGCGCACTCCGAACTGCTCCGAGAAAAGCCTGCCGATTTCGGCGGCCTTCTTACGCGAGATGCCCGGCACTTCGGCGAGCCACGAGGGAGTATTTTCAATTACATCAAAGGTGTCCTTGCCGAAATGGCTGACAATGCGCTCGGCTGTTTTTGGACCTACGCCCTTTATCGCGCCGCTCGAGAGATATTTGAGTATCGCCGCCTCGTGGGTCGGCAGATTTTTCTCAAAATAGCTTACCTTGAACTGTCTTCCGTAGGTGGCATGCGAGACCCATTCTCCCATGGCGCGTATTTCCTCGGCCTCCGACAAATAGGGCATGATACCGACCATAACGACCGGCTCTCCGCCGACATCGACGGTACATACGGTGTAGCCGTTGTCGTCATTTTGGAAAATTATCTCCTCGACAACGCCGCCGAGCGGTATCAGCTCCCTGCCGTCCTTACCGACGCTGTTCATTCGGTATCTCCCCCTTCTTTGAAAACTGGAACTTTAACTGACACAAACCTCTCAGAATCGGAAAAAGCCCGAGAGCCAATCGGTACACATAGACATCCAGCGCGTCACCGGATATACAGGCGAGGGGTAGGTCTCGCCGCCGGCGGTCGAAAGGCCGTGAACTCCGTGAGGGAAAACGTGATACTCAAAATTTACTCCGCTTCTGCTGAGCGCCAGCGCATAGCGAAGCGAATTCTCTATCGGCACACAGCTGTCGTCCGCCGTATGCCATATAAAGGTCGGCGGAACATGAGCGCCAACGCGGTTTTCAAGCGACCAGAACTTCATTTGCTCCTCGGTGCGTTCATTTCCTAACAAATTTATAAAAGAGCCCTCGTGCGAGCAAGCGGGATCTGCTGTAATGACCGGGTAGCAAAGAACAGAAGCGTTCGGGCGGCACTGCTCGGCAGTAATGCCGATAGGCGAAAGCAGGACTTCGTCATTATAGAGGCAGGAGAGCGACGCGGCCACGTGTCCGCCGGCGCTGTAACCGGTGATGGCGATATTCTCGGGTGCGATATTATATTCCTCGGCGCGGGAACGTAAAAGCTTAACCGTCAGCGCCGCCTCATACAGGGGCTTTGGCGCAATCGCGGTGCCGTCCTCGTTTCTGCAGGTATAGCGCAATACGGCGGCGTGATATCCGCGCGCCAAGAATACTCTCGCGATAGGCTCCGCTTCACGGTCGGAGGTCAGCGTATATCCGCCGCCCGGGCAGATAACCACAAGAGGTCTGATGTGGTGCGAATACTCGTATGAATCCTCGCAAAGATAGAGATCGACATGCGCCTTGGTTTCGAAGCCCTCGGCATAGTCTGCAAGGTCAATTCTTTTGATTTGCATAATCATGATTTACTGTTCCTTTCAGCCATATAAATTTTTATTCTTCCAACAATCTGAACCGCGCCGTCAAGCGCAAGAATTACGGCAAGCAGGTACAGAAAGACGTCGCCGATCAGCGAATACAGCGTCCTGCCTTCCACCGGGGCGGCACTGCCGTACAGCACACCCCTTTGCAGTGCTCCGAGGGAGCAGAGTATCTCGCCCTTAGGGGAAATAACAGCGCTTATACCGGTATTTGCGGCGCGAACTACATATTTCCCGTTCTCGGCGGCACGGAAAGCCGCGTGGGCCAGGTGCTGACGAACTGCCGGAAAATCCTTGTACCAGGAATCGTTGGTGACCAATACTATTGTTTCGCCGCCGTCTTTACATTCGCTCGCGGCAAGCTGAGGATGAATGGAATCAAAACAAATGAGCGGCGCAAGCCGGACGCCGTCGAAATCAATAAGCGTCCCCTCGGCACCTCGGTAATAATCGTCTGTGACAAGATTTAAGCCTGAGAGCTGGGGCAGGATAGCAGTAATCAGCTCACTGAGCGGCATAAACTCCCCGAAAGGCACAAGCGCCTGCTTGTAGTACGGCTCGCTTGCCTGAAAGCCGTCGATTAGCTGCGCACAGTTTGCGCTGTGCGAATCCTTTCGCCTGAGACAACCCATAAAAATCGGCGTTTGGATTTCTTCGGACAGCTTTCTTATGTATTCGTCCGCGAGCTGATTTTTATCGAGATTTATCGCCGCGGCAGTCTCCGGCCAAACGACAAGGTCGGCGTTTTCCACCGTTTGCGTCAGCCGCGAATATTCATTCAGCGCATCCGCGCCCGTCCATTTGTCCTCGACAAGTATATTTGCCTGGACCATGGCGACACTTATTTTTTCGCCCTCTTTTGCCGGAATCATCCATAAAACCGTGCCGCAGACATACAGCGCGGCCAGCGTTGCCGAAAGAACGCGAATTTCTTTCCCTGCTTTTTTATAAAAACGCCGTCTGAGCATTACGGCGCCGCACAGCGCTCCGCAAAGTATGACGGCAAAGCTGACAAAGTGTGCTCCGAACAGGCCGGAAAGCTGGAGTATCGGCAGATTTTTATATTGCGGAAGCGACATGTTGCTCCACGGAAACGCAAGACTTGAAAGCCCCGTCAGGCTCTCCGCAAGTGTGTAACAAGCAGCAAAGACAAATGCCTTGACAATATATCCGCCTCTGTTTCGCGTCAACAGCGTGAATATCGGTGCGAAAACACCCTTTACGAGTGCCTGCACGAGCGAAACACCAATCCAGGCAGCCATCACTACGGCCACTGCCGTTGCCTTGTCAAAGCCAGCAAAATCCAGCGGATATAGCGCAAAAAACCACCAATATATAAATAAATGGAACAAAAAGGTGAATAAAAAGCCGGTACTAAACGACTTTTTCAAATCGAATTCACCCGATAAAACTATATAAAGAGGTGCAAAGGATATCCACGACAGCACAAAAAGGTATTCAAAAGTAAACGGCAAAGCTGACAAAACAGCCGCCGCCAAAATGCAAAACCGTCTGTGCCGTAACAGAAACCCGACCGGGTCTGAAGTAATGCCAATCCTCACTCGCACACCTCCCTTCAGTTTTAATCATTATAAGTCAAAACGGCTGAAATATCAACCGTGCTAATACACCTCCGCAGCAAAGAATTGCCATTTATATGCACAAAAAAAGGAAGGTATTCACCCTTCCGTTACATTTCTTTTCCGACTCCGCCGATCAAACCCGCATCCGATCCGTCAGGACAGTATATCCTCTATAATGTCCCGGCAATGCTCCGGCTGTGCGGCTCCTTCGCAGAGCAGGTCGAAGATACGCTCTGCCAAGGCGCAATCATCCGTAATATCCGAAATTGTGATCTCCCTTAACGGGTATTCTCCCTCATCGCGACGCACGTTTATCGTCCAACTGCCGCCGTTTTCAAACAGCCTGTAGTGCAGCACGGCATGACCCTCATCTATATCCGCGTGCTTTTTAGGCTCGGCTAACGAGCCGTTATTATTTAATCGTCGTATCAAATCTAAGTCCTTTTGCATCTTGCTCCACATAAATTAAACCAATCTCGTGTCAATATGTAGTATCTACTATGTGGCATATTATACTATAAAAAGCATTATTTGAAAAGAGGAGGGGATTTTATCGGTCTCAATAATCCGTCTGCACGAAAAAATCACGAGGTTTACAATAACTGCGTTTTTCAGTAATTATTTGTATAGTTTGCTTAATAACTTTTTATCTGTCGATTTTGCAGTATATTTATACATTTGCCGAAAATCAGTTCGGCGGAATACGGGCATTGCTCTTTGATATAAGTATATTTATACAACTTCTCGCTGTTATGTGAAACTATATACAGTCTTTCGATAAAAAAGTGAAAAACCGGAAAAAATCGGATTTTGCTGTTTACAAACTGTAAATACCCTGTAAATATCGCCATAAAATTGCCTTTGTAGCATATTGTGTAACAACCCGAGGAGTATATAACCGAATGAAAAATAGATTTGCTCACGGAGCTATCCGTACATATTCACTGTGCAGTCCCGCGCTTATATTCATGACGGCAGCGCTTTCCGTCACGGTAATCGCCTGTCTGTTGTGGTCGGCGGCAGTAGCCTCTCTGGCCTCGCAGGGCACTGCCTTTGCCAACTCTCATGCGAGAGCCCTGCTGTCGGAGGGCAGACTTCATCTCTTTCTCTC
>JAQXGK010000103.1 GCA_029006345.1 Bacillota bacterium | reverse complement strand
CTTGCAAATAGCGGTGTTTGAATTGAGCGCATCCTTGCCGCCGCGCAGAATGACGGCATTGCCCGACTTGAGGCAGAGCGATGCGGCGTCCGCCGTGACGTTCGGGCGGGCTTCATATATAATGCCGATAACGCCGAGCGGTACGCGTCTGCGCTCGATATATAAGCCGTTAGGGCGAGTCCAGCCCTCCGAAAGCCCCGTGGGATCGGGCAGCGCTTCGACCTTCAGAATTGAGTTTGCAATGGCCTGTATTCTCTCGCGGGAAAGTGTCAGGCGATCGAGCATACTGCTTCTTACGCCGTTTTCGTCAGCGCTTGCGAGGTCAAGCGAATTTGCCTTAAGAATATAATCTGTTTCGCTGACAAGTCTTGCGGCAACTGTGCGGAGCGCCTCGTTTTTCCTGTCGGTATTGATGGCGGCGAGAAACGAAGCCGCGCCTCGCGCTTTGTTTGCGAGGGCAGTCAGCTCCCCGCGGATATTTTCGCTCATGAAGTTGCTCCTACATCGCCTTCGGGCTGATTGTCGTTTGAATCGGACAGCACGATCTTGCCGTCCTTGAATGTGCCGGTATATGTGCGAGCGGCCGGATCTCCGGGCCAGGTATATGTGCCGAGACCGTCCATTTTGTTATTTTTGAATTCGCCGGTATAGCTTTCGCCGTTGGCCCAGGTATATGTGCCGTTTCCGGTGCGAAGGTCGTCTGCAAAATCGCCGATATAGACGTCGCCGTTTGAAAACTTGTAGGTTCCGGTGCCGTTCTTTATATCGTTTACATATGTGCCGTCGTAGCTTGAGCCGTCCGCCCAGGTATAGACGCCCTTGCCGTTTTTCAGGTTGTCCTTAAATTCACCCTCGTACTTCGAGCCGTCCGCCCAGATATACACGCCGGTTCCGTTGCGGAGGCCGTTCAGAAGATCGCCCTCATAGCTGTCGCCGTTTGCATATGTGAATTTTCCCTTGCCGGTCTGAAGATCGGCGACAAAGGAGCCCTCATATTTATCGCCGTTTGCGTACGTCATAACGCCTTGGCCTTCACGCATCAGACTGACTATATCGCCCTCGTATTTGTCGCCGTTGGAATAGCTGATGGTTCCGGCAGACATATCGAGGGTTCCGGCAGTGCCGTCTGCATAGTACACTTTTCCGTGGTACGGCTGGCCCTCGACAGCAGTGCCGCCTATCATAACGGTTCCGACCTTGCCCAGAAACTTTACGCCGTTGTCGTTTTTCAGGTATCGGTAACCGACTTTATAGAATATGAAAACAACCGTTATTATAACGGCGACCAGCGCAAGCAGAAAGATGACGATAAGCGGCGTCTTTTTGCTCTTTCGCGGTATGCGTTCGGTATTCATTTTGATTTAACCTTTCATTTGAATATATGTGCGGCGCACTATACCGTTATGCCGCTGCCGCTCAAATCAAATACGGCGGGAATAATGAAATACAGCGCCGCGAGCACGGCCGCCAGAAGCACAAGAGAGATTATGAGTACGGCGGGATTTGTGCGCTTGCCGATATAAAGGTGCTTTGCCTTTTCGGTCAGCTCCGGCGGAAGATAGAATCGCGCCGAAGAAAAATCGATGCTTTTGGTGCGGCGTCCGTTTATTCTGCGAAGCTCACTCTTGCTGCGGCGGTCAGGCGTACAGACGGTTTTTGTCAGTCCTCCGCCGTCACGCAGGAAAAAGCGGATAAGCGCCGAATTACAGCCGAGCTTATCAAGCGTTTGGGCCGTTTCCGGTGTGGAGGCGCCGCTTTGGATAAGCGCCTTTATCAGTCTGCCCGTGCCTGAACGGATTATCAAATATACGATTACCGCCGCACAGATCACGGCGTAGGCAACCGTCAGTATGTAAAATAAATTCCACTCTGTCGGCATCCGTATCCTCCGAAAAAACTCTTATCTGATTTCGGTTTTTCCGCCCATATACGGACGGAGAACCTCAGGTATCGCTACAGAGCCGTCGGCTCTGAGATTGTTTTCAAGAAAAGCGATAAGCATTCTCGGGGGTGCGACAACCGTGTTGTTCAGTGTGTGCGCGAGATATTTGCCGTCCTTGCCGTTTACTCTTATCTTTAAGCGGCGCGCCTGAGCGTCGCCGAGGTTGGAACAGCTTCCGACCTCAAAATATTTCTTCTGACGCGGGCTCCACGCCTCGACATCTATAGATTTACACTTGAGGTCGGCAAGGTCGCCGGAGCAGCACTCGAGGGTCCGTACCGGTATATCGAGGGAACGGAAAAGATCGACTGTGTTCTGCCACAGCTTATCAAACCACATTTTGCTGTCCTCGGGCTTGCATATCACGACCATTTCCTGCTTTTCAAACTGATGTATTCTGTAGACGCCGCGCTCCTCAATGCCGTGGGCGCCCTTTTCCTTGCGGAAGCAGGGGGAATAGCTTGTCAGCGCCTGAGGAAGCTTGTCCTCGTCGATAATGGTGTCGATATACTTTCCTATCATGGAATGCTCGCTGGTGCCTATGAGATAGAGGTCTTCGCCCTCGATTTTGTACATCATAGCGTCCATTTCGGCAAAGCTCATTACGCCGGTGACGACATCCGAGCGAATCATAAACGGCGGTATTACATAGGTAAATCCGCGGTCGATCATAAAGTCGCGCGCGTAGGAGATAACTGCCGAGTGAAGCCGCGCGATGTCGCCCATGAGGTAATAAAAGCCGTTGCCCGCGACGCGGTGTGCGCTGTCAAGGTCCAGCCCGTTGAATTTTTCCATTATGTCGGCGTGATAGGGGATTTCGTAATCCGGCACGACCGGCTCGCCGTAACGCTTGACTTCGACGTTTTCGCTGTCGTCTTTGCCTATCGGGACAGACGGGTCGAGCATCTGGGGAATGAGCATCATTCTCTTTGCTATCTCTTTGCCGAGACGCGCCTCCTCCGCCTCAAGATTTTTGAGACGCTCGGCGTTTTC
>JAQXGK010000102.1 GCA_029006345.1 Bacillota bacterium | reverse complement strand
TTCCCGATATGTTTTGGAAGTGTATCAAGATTCTGTTTGTTTCTATGCTCACGATTGTCGAACTTCGCGGCGCTATTCCGTATGCCAGCATATTGGATGTGCCGCTGTATATAGCTTTTCCTATCGCAATCATCGGAAATATGCTGCCTGTACCGTTTATTCTGCTTTTTTTCAAATATTTGAAAAAATGGCTTTCCAATGCGCCTGTTGTCGGAAAAATAATTACCAAGGTGAGCTTAAAGGCCGAAAAAAAAGCCGCAGAAATCTCCACATATGAATTCCTGGGTGTATTTGTTTTTGTCGCCATACCGCTCCCCGGGACAGGTGCGTGGACAGGCGCTGTTATTGCTACGGCTTTGGGAATGAGATTGAAAAAAGCTCTTCCGGCGATCCTTCTCGGCGTCTTGTCAGCCGGTCTAATAATGTCAATTATCGCTTATGCATTACCCGACGTTTTTGCGTCGCTGTTTGCATAGGAACTGAAAGGAACAATAAATATGAAGAAGTTTTTTACATCCGAATCGGTTACAGAGGGACATCCCGATAAAATCTGCGATAAAATATCGGATTCTATTCTCGATGCGATTCTCAAGCAGGATAAAAATGCCCGCGTCGCCTGCGAGGTCTGCTGCACAACAGGTCTTATTATGGTTATGGGTGAAATAACCGCAGAGGCTTATGTCGATATACAGGGCATAGCGCGGGAAACCGTGAGAGAGATCGGCTATGACCGGGCTAAATACGGTTTCGACTGCGATTCCTGCGCCGTTATCAATTCCATTCATGAGCAGTCGCCGGACATCGCGCTCGGCGTGGATTCCGACGGCGCAGGGGATCAGGGCATGATGTTCGGATATGCCTGCGACGAAACCCCCGAGCTTATGCCACTCCCCATTTCGCTGGCTCACAGGCTCGCCAAGCGCCTTACCGAGGTCAGAAAGAACGGTATTCTGCCTTATCTCAGGCCGGACGGAAAGACTCAGGTTACTGTGGAGTATGACGACGACCGCCCTGTCAGGGTAGATACGATAATAGTGTCGAGCCAGCACAGCGATGTTGTTTCTCAGCAGGATATCCGAGAGGGAATTATCCGTGAGGTTATTGAAAAGACTATCGATCCGTCGCTTCTCGACGATAATACAAAGGTGTTAATTAATCCCACCGGCAGATTTGTCATAGGCGGTCCTATGGGCGATACCGGCCTGACCGGCAGGAAAATAATTGTAGACACATACGGCGGATATGCACGCCACGGCGGCGGTTGCTTTTCCGGAAAGGATCCGACAAAGGTTGACCGCAGCGGTGCATATGCGGCGCGCTATCTTGCAAAGAACGTAGTCAAAGCAGGGTTGGCAAGCAAGTGCGAGATAGAGATTGCATACGCCATAGGCGTTGCCGAGCCGGTATCCGTTCTTGTCGACACCTTTAAAACCGGCATACTCCCGGACGATGAGATTGCACGAAGGCTGACAAAGCTTGTTGATCTTCGCCCGCAGGAAATAATCAAGCGCTTCGACCTCAGACGCCCGATATATGCAGATTTAGCTGCATACGGTCACATGGGCAGGGAAGACCTTGACGCTCCGTGGGAGCTTACCGACATAGCAGAAAAGCTGAAATAAATTGAAATGCTCACCGTAGCGAGACTTCCCTAAGGGAAGTCTCGCAGTTTTATTCGCCTTGCGGCGAGTTCTATTGCTTCGCAGTGATATTCGGCTAACGCCGAGTGTTATTGCCTTCGGCAGTTTGGGAGGCGAATAAAATAACACTGAAACCGTGAGGTTTCAATAACACTATTGCCACAAGGCAATAATATCACTCCGACAAAGTCGGAATATAACTTGAAAGTCAATAATTTATGTATAATAAATTTGAGGTGATAGCTTTGGCTGATAGTATTTTAAGAGATAAAGCAAAAGAATTTGCAAAGGCAGTTGTTTTTTCTCTGTCGCGATATGAAAGCAAATCATAAGGAATCAGTTTTAATGAATCATCTACTTCGTTCCGATACTTCAAGAAGAAGATTATAAAGCATTACAAAACGATTGCGGCGAAATCCGCAGAATGTTAATATCTTCACTCAAAACTATTAAATCAAAATAAGGGTTTGGGCTTAGCCCTTGGCGGCATTTGTGCACACAAATGCGATGCTGGTTCTTCTATTGAGATATTTACAAATATAGAAATGCTCACACTTAATTGCGTGAGCATTTCTTGCATTTACTTTTTCAATTTCTCAACATCTGTTTTGTAATCTTCCAAAGTTTCTTTTGACTTTTCAATATCATCACTCCACAGTTCGCCTCTCATATCGTAGTAGAAACTATACACATCGGAGCGGGTGTCATACCAAACCATCAGAACGGGTATCATACCAATTTTCATATTCATCAGAACGAACATCGTACCAATCAGAGTACGATGGAGCATCATCAGAATCATCTAATACACCATCATAAAGTGCATCTTGCATATCTTTCAGAAGCCTGTCATAAATGCCGTCGTTCAAATCATCAGCTGCA
>JAQXGK010000101.1 GCA_029006345.1 Bacillota bacterium | reverse complement strand
AATGCGCCTTACGCCAGGGAAAAATATGAAAAAGACGCGATTCTAAGCCTGATATCGGGAAAAAGAGTTTTCGGCGGCCAGACAGATGATGCCGTAACGGAGGACTACTATAAATCTGAGGAGCTGCTGCTTTCAAACGCGCTGATAACGGCGGAGAGCGCCGTAAACATTATCCAGCGTGAAATTAAAGATACGGTCTGCGGAAAAAATTTCCTTGTTCTGGGATATGGGCGCATAGGTAAGGCACTGTGCCGAATTCTCAGGGCTATGGGCGGAAGCGCGGCGGCGGCCGCAAGAAGACCGGAGAGCCTGACGCAGGCGCGCATAGACGGAATCGAGCCGCTGGAATACGGACGCATTGCGGAACGGGCAGAAGAATTTGATGTTGTAATCAACACGGTGCCTGAGCGGATTTTCGGAAAAAGCGAGATCGAAAAGACGAGGGAGGACTGTATTTTGGCTGAGCTGGCCTCGCCTCCTTACGGAATCGACCTTGAATGTGCCGAAAAATTGGGGAGACGAGCGCTGCTCCTGCCGGGGCTTCCCGGAAAGGTTATGCCGAAGGCTGCGGCGGAGGCGATAAAAGAGACTATATATAATATGATGGAGGGAAAATAGATGGAGAAAACAAAGCTTGGACTTGCGCTGTGCGGATCGTACTGTACGTATGACAAAGCATTTATGGCTGCAGAGGAGCTGTGCCGGGCCTTCGATGTGGTGCCGATAATGAGCGAGACAGCCTCAGCGACGGACAGCCGTTTCGGAAGGGCGGAGGATCACATTAAACATCTTGAGGAGCTGACGGGCAAAAAGGTGATACTTGTTGCTAACTTAAAGCCTGTCAAGCTGCGCGGAATGGATTCCAACGGAATGATACTCGCTTCCGGATACACCGCTCCCGACGGAAGCGAAAAGGTAAACGTGATATTTGCCGATCCGAGCGCCGAGAACGGCAGTGAGGTAAGATGATGCCGCTTTTTGACTCCCACGCACACTATGACGATGAAAAATTCGACTGCGACAGAGACGAGCTTCTTTCACGGCTGACTGAGCCGTGCGAGGAAAATCCGCTGGGGATTGCGGGGGTAATCAACTGCGCAAGTGACCTTGAAACCTCCCGAAAGAGTCTCGCCCTCGCCGAAAAATACGGCTACATATCAGCCGCTGTCGGAGTGCATCCGCACGAGGCGGATTCGTGGGAGACGGACACCTCAGACGCCGTACGCCGGCTGGCGGCGCACGAAAAATGCGTTGCTGTGGGAGAGATAGGCTTAGATTACCACTACGACTTTTCGCCGCGGGAAAAGCAAAAAGAGGTTTTTCGTTATCAGCTTGCACTGGCCCGCGAGCTTGGAAAGCCGGTGATCATTCACGACCGTGAGGCGCACGGAGACACTATGGAAATCCTGCGCGAATTCCCGGAGGTTACCGGTGTACTGCATGCCTTTTCCGGAAGTGCCGAGATGGTCCGCGAACTTGTCAAAATGGGCTACTATATAGCCTACGGCGGCTCGGTCACCTTCAAGAACGCAGACCGGCTTGCCGCGACGGTAAGCGAGGTGCCGGATGACAGGCTGCTTATAGAGACCGATTCACCGTATCTTGCGCCCGTGCCGTACCGAGGAAGGCGCAACACCAGCGCCCTGATGTATGCGACTGCTGTCAAACTTTCTGAGCTCAGGGGCCCGGCAGTGTCGGAAATAGCTAATCTGACGCGCGAAAATGCCGCGAGACTATTCAATTTGTAGAAATTAAAAAACGGCTATTGTATATTTTTCCAAATAGAGATATAATATATCGGTGAAAAAATTTTAAAAAACAAGGAGATAAAAAATATGTCAGTAAAAGTTGCCATTAACGGATTCGGCCGTATCGGCCGTCTTGCTTTCCGCCAGATGTTTGAGGCTGACGGTTACGAAGTTGTTGCAATCAACGACCTTACAAGCCCCGCAATGCTTGCTCATCTTCTCAAGTATGATACAGCACAGGGTTCCTTCCTCGGTCACATCGGCGAGGCTAAGCACACCGTTGAGTCCACTGAGGATTCCATTATAGTTGACGGCAAGGAAATCAAGATTTATGCTGTTAAGGACGCTGCTGAGTGCCCCTGGGGTCAGCTCGGTATAGACGTTGTTCTTGAATGCACAGGCTTCTACACAAGCAAGGAGAAGTCGATGGCTCACATCAACGCAGGCGCAAAGAAGGTAGTTATTTCCGCTCCCGCGGGCAACGACCTCAAGACAATCGTTTACTCCGTAAACGAGAAGACGCTCGATAAGGATGACCAGATTATATCTGCCGCTTCCTGCACGACAAACTGCCTTGCTCCCATGGCAGATACACTTAACAAGACCTATCCCATCGTTTCCGGTATCATGACAACAGTTCATGCTTACACAGGCGACCAGATGATTCTCGACGGTCCGCAGCGCAAGGGCGACCTTCGCCGCAGCCGCGCAGGCGCTCAGAACATCGTTCCCAACTCCACAGGCGCCGCAAAGGCAATCGGCCTTGTAATTCCCGAGCTTAACGGCAAGCTTATCGGTTCTGCACAGAGAGTTCCGGTAGCTACCGGTTCCACCACAATCCTTGTTGCAGTTGTTAAGGGCAAGGATGTTACAAAGGAATCCATCAATGAGGCTATGAAGAACGCGCAGAGCGAAAGCTTCGGCTACAACGAGGACCAGATAGTATCCAGCGACGTTATCGGTATGCGTTACGGTTCTCTCTTCGACGCTACTCAGACAATGGTTACCAAGATAGACGACGACACCTATCAGGTACAGGTCGTTTCCTGGTACGACAACGAGAATTCTTACACAAGCCAGATGGTAAGAACAATCAAGTACTTCGCTGAGATATAAGAAAACAAGCAAATGAAAAGAGCCGCCTGACAGGCGGCTCTTTTTTTGTGCGAAAAAATCAGGAGAATTCCGGAAAACGGAAAACAATAAACGGAAAAGCAAAAATGATAAAACCTGAGTCGAAGGGCAAGTGCGGAAAAGAAAGCCGTAACGGGCAAGTGTAGGGCGGGAGTGAGAAAACGTACATTAAGAATTGTTTATGATACAATCAATTCATGAGGGCGTCGGAGGTATTCAGTCGAGATTTTTCGGCGGGGGTGAGTCGGTCGGCATACATATCGGCTTCGGATTTTGCAGAGGATATAAGCCGGGTGACAGACTCGCTTGAGCTTGCGAAGACCGAGCTTTCAAAGAAGGAGAAATCCAGCCGTCCGGTCTGGGCAACTCCGAAAAAGTCGCCGGGGCCGCGGGTTTTCAAGTCGAATTCCGCAAGCCTGAAGCCGTCGTCGGTGTCCCGGAGAGTTTCAAGACGCTCGCGGCTCGAGTCATTCAGCTTGCCGGCCATTAAAATACAATACGATTTATCGGCGCCTCTGCCCACTCTGCCTCTGAGCTGATGGAGCGTACTGAGTCCGAAGCGCTCGGCATTTTCTATCAGCATGAGAGTGGCGTTCGGAACATTGATGCCGACCTCGATGACGCTGGTGGAAACCAGTATATCGAGCTTATGCTCGCTGAAGCCGGTCATCATTCTGTCCTTTTCCTCCGGCTTCATTTTGCCGTTGAGGAAGCCGACACGGCGGTTGGGAAAGCGCTCTTTAATACGGCTGTAGCAGCCCTCGGCGCTCAGAACGCCCGAGAGCGAATCGCTGTCGGAAATCAGAGGGCAGACGACATATACCTGATGCCCATCGTCAAGCTGGCGGTCGATGAAGGCGTCTGTTCGCTCGCGGAGAGCCTGAGTGACAAGGTAGGTTTCCGTCTTCTTTCTTCCGGGAGGGAGGGTATCGATGACAGAGATGCTCTTGTCAGCAAACAGAAACAGCGCAAGGGTGCGTGGAATGGGAGTAGCCGAGAGAAAGAGCATATTGCGGCACTCGGCCTTTTCCGACAGGCGTTCGCGCTGGCGCACGCCGAAGCGGTGCTGTTCGTCGGTCACGGTCAGCCCGATGTGCGGTATGCAGACGCTGTCTTCTATGAGAGCGTGGGTGCCGACTATCAGGAAGCGTTCGCTGCCCGAGAGCAGTTCGGATATTTCACGGCGGCGCTGTATTTTTGTACTGCCGGTCAGCAGCAGAGTGCGGATACCGAGGGGACGGAAAAGCTCCCCGAGCGAGGCAAAATGCTGTTTTGCGAGGATTTCGGTCGGAGCCATCAATACGGCGTTTTTATTATTCCTGACGGTGATATATATTGCGGCGGCGGCTACGGCTGTCTTGCCGCTGCCAACATCGCCCTCGAGCAGACGGTTCATTACCGGTTTTTGACCCTCAAAAATCAAATCCTGCGAAATTTCGTCTATCGCGCGCCGCTGTGCCGGGGTGGGCTCAAAGCCGAGACGCCGGAAAAACGGAGCCATATCTACGCTGTGAAAGCCCTCTGTCAGGACTTTTGCGTTATTGTCTCGAAGCAGGCGCAGCCGCAGACTGAAGAAAAACATTTCTTCAAAAATTAGCCTGCGTTTTGCAGATATCAGAGCCTGTGCCGAGGTGGGTGAGTGAAGCTCGCACACAGCGGCGGCTCGGTCGGAAAAGCCCATGTGCAATACTGTCTCTGACGGGAGGCGTTCTTTCACAAGGCTGTCGGCATACGGCAAAACGGCGTTTACTGCGGAGCGGACCGCGTTTTGAGAGAGTCCCTCGGCAGAGGGGTATATCGGATGTATGCCCTCGCGGAAGGCGGACATATCTTCAAATTCGGGACTGTAAAGGGAATATACGGAATTCTTTTTGCGCAGGACGCCGTAAAAGAAATAGCGGTCTCCCTTGACAAAGCGGTTTTTCAAATACGGCTGATTGAAGAAAATTATATTTGCCTTGCCGCTGTCGTCGCCCGCCGTGAATCTGAGCAGCCGTTTGCCGCCGGGATAATAGCTGACGGAGGGCAGGCTGAGGACGGTAAAGCAAAAGCCACAAGGCTCATCCGGGACAGCGTCGATGAGCCTTGTGACTTTATTTTGTCTGTAGCTTTTGGGAAACAGCTCGCAAAGCTCGCCGAGATTTGTGACGCCGAGCGCCGCAAATCGGGAGCTTTTGACTGCTCCGATACCGTCGAGCACCGTTAAGGGGTCGGTGCTGTGCAGCTGTTTATTCATGATCCGAGGGAATTGAGCTTGAGCGCCTTTGCACCGTGCAGACTCTCGTTATTTGCAAACACGCCGATAATATCCTTGGTCGAGCTGAATATGATGACCTGTCTGTCCTTCTGAAGCAGCTCGCGGCAAATGCCTTCGATGGAGCCGTTGTCTATAAATACAAGGCTTTCGTCGAGAATCATCGGGAGGCGGATTTTGCCTATCTTGCTGAGAATTGCCACGCGCATGGCGATAAGCGCGAGACGGGAGAGACCGCCGCCCGCCTTATAAAACGGCATGACCGCCGTGCCTTTTTTGTAGAGCAGCTCGAAGCCGGGGCCGATGGCGAAGCATTCGTCCGGCATAAGCGTGAACGAAAGAATGTTGTTTATACTGTCGGCAATTGATTTCAGAGTGTTGTTTTCAAAGGCATGTATGAACTTTTCGTAGGCCTCGCAGGTGTTTTGCAGTGAATGGTACTTCTCTATGAGATCGATAAGGCCGCTTTCGTTTTTATCGGAAACCGAGCTCAGCTCTTCTACCGAGAAGGCGTCCTTTTTGAGATTTGCCAGCTTTTCCTCCAGCTCGGTTTTCTTGGCGTACAGTGAATCGTTCTGGCGCGCCGTGAAGCTGAGCTCCTTCTCAAGACTTGCAAATTCCGAGCTGATTTCCAGCGAATCACGTCCGACGTCAACGCTGAGAAGGTTATGGTACACCTGCTTTTGCTCCAAAATATGCTCCTCAAGGTCGAACATTTCGGTGCAGGCGGTAATTATTTCGTTGCTGGCGGAAATAAGGTCGCGCGGGGTATTAAATACAATGGAGAGTGGCGAAAGGCGCTTTTTTAGCTTTGAAAGAGAGCTTTGGAGCGCGCGCAGCTTTTCCTCGCAGACAGACTGCTGTTTCTGAAGCTCTGCCTCGTACTGCTCGTTTGCCTTCTGATTCTCAACATAGCGCTCGTAAAGCTGGTCGAAGTCGTCTATGGATTCCACATCGAGATCGGCAAGCGTATCTCTTATCGTGACGGCGGAAATGCCGCGGACAAGCAGGAAAACGACTATAAAAAACGCGACCGCACCCAAAAGCGGGAGCTTGACGGACAGGGAGAGGGTATTGGGAATCAGGAAGAAATATGCAGCGGCGCCCAGCAATATTGCCGTAAAGACGATTGACGCCACCGTGAACAGCACCTTGCGCCCCGATGCCTTATCGATGATATTTCGCGAGTCCTCAACATATTCGTCATCTATCTCGGCAGAGGTAATGTTCGAGAAAATCTTTTGATTCATCTCGTAATTATCCTTTGCCACCGCGAGAAGGCTCTTGGCCTCGGTATACTCATTCTCCGCACGGACATAACCTGCATATTCGCGCTTGAGCTCCGACAGCTCCGAGCGGTCGTTGAGCGGCTTGTATTTCGAGGCGTTGAAGGCCAGCATTCTGAGCTTCTTTTCGTTGGCCTGTATTTCCTTTTTGAGGTTGGCCGCATTTTCAGTATTTTCAAGCAGCTTGACATCGTCGGTGAAGTTTGCCATGTCGGCCTTGAGAATTACCATCCGGCGGGTATTATCCGCCATTTTTTGCTCTATTTCGTCAATCTGGTTTTGTGTTTCGGTGATAATGTCGCGGTGTCCGCGCGCCTCGTCGAGCAGGGCGGCGCACTGCTTGCGGGCTTCTAAAAGCCGGTCGATCTCACCGGTTTTATCGGCGTTCATGAGCTTGAGCTTCTGAGCCTCGGCGTCACGATAGCCGGAGTACAGATTCTCGCGGCCGGTGAACAGCAGCGCCCAACGGTCGAGACCGTCGATATCCGATTCCGCCTCAAAAAACTTGAGCGGCTCCTGCGAAAAATACAGCGTGCGGTCGAAAAGCCACGAATCCAAGCCTGTGAGGGCATAGCCTATCGAGCCGGAATACTCGACCGGTATGCCGGTTTGCTTTTCGCAGAACGAAACGTCCTCCTTGGTGGGGGAGCAATAGCGTCTTATTTCATAGATTTTGCCGACAGATACAAGCTCGAGACTGCCGCCTATCTTTTTGTTTGTATAAATGATGTTTTCCGAGGACGGGTCGTCTTGACCGACCTCCCAGGGATAGAACTCGTCGGCTCTGCCCTCGAGCCCGTAGAACATAAAGCGGATAAATTCGCACACGCTGGTTTTACCTGTGCGGTTTTCACCTACGACTATATTTGCGCAATGGTCGTCAAAGGTTATCTTCTGCCCGCGTATGCCCGCAAAGCAGTCAATCTTCAGCTCGGTTATTGAAAATCTGTCAAAAGCCATGTGTATTCCTTTATTATATAAGTATTTCCGCAGTATGCGGACACTTCTTCTATCTTATTTCCATTATAACAAATACCGGGCTATTATGCAACATAAAAAGCGCAAAAAAGACGGAAGCCGAAGCTTCCGTCTTAATTTGACTGTTTTGATTTTTACTTCTTGTAAGCGTCATAAACCTTTGCGAAGGCGGAAACGGCTGCGTCGATGGACGCGTCATCCCAGCTTTCGTTCGGGAAGATTATGATGGTATCGTTGAGAGCCTTCATGCAGTTGGGAAGATCTGCTTCGCCCCAAACCTTATCCTTGTCGCCCTTGTACTCGGGTGCAGCCCACGGATAACCGGACTTGCCGAATACTGCGCGGTTTCTGTACCAGTCATAATGCCACGGAGTAGCCTGATAGTAAGCGTTTGTGCCGAGGCCTTCCTTATTTACTGCCTGGCAGAAGGTGTTCTTGTCAACTGTCATCTTGGACTCATCGTAGAGAAGTCTGAGGAACCAGTAGGAAGGAACAGCGCCCTCATGAAGCTTGGAGATGGAAAGGCAGTCAACTCCGCGGGCTTCAAGGCCTGCCATGATCTTTGCTACTACTGCGCGGCGTCTCTCGGCGATGTCCATCATCTTCTGGATCTGAACGCGGCCGATAGCGCAGTGCATTTCATCGAGGTTGAAGTTAAGAGTAGCGAGAACGTTCTGTGTGTCGGGTGTGTAACCGAAGAACTCAGCGCCGAAGGGCTTTCCTCTGTCGGAGTTCTGTCTGATTCTCCAGTAGGTTTCCTCGTCCTTTGTGAAGACGATACCGCCCTGGCCGCCTACGCAGGTGTGCTTGCCGTACATGAGAGAATAGCCGGCTGCATCACCGAAGGTGCCGACCTTCTTGCCGTTGATGGTTGCGCCGTGAGCCTGAGCGCAGTCCTCTACGACCTTGAGGCCTTTTTCCTTAGCGAAAGCCATGATGCCTTCCATATCTGCGGGCTCGCCTGCGATATGTGCAACAAGGATCGCGCTGGTGTTCTTTGTGTAACGCTTCTTTATAGATTCAAGGGAAATGTTAAAGCTGCCGGGCTCGGAGTCAGCGACTACGGGAATGCAGTTCATCATTACGATAGGCATCATTCCGCCGGCGTCTGTAACCGGTCCGCAGATGACCTCTGTAAAGGGCTCAATGCCTACCGAACGGAGCGCTACGAAAACAGAGTCTGTACCGCTCGATACAGCATCTGCGTATCCGCCGCCCATGAGTTCTGCGAATTCCTTGCAGAACGCTTCCTCTTCTGCTCCGCCATATGCGGGAGCGTCTCCGGCGTCGATAGCTGCCTGCAGAACTCTGTCGCAAGCTGCCTTTTCTTCGGCACCGAAATGATGTCTTGCCTTGTAGGGCCAGCCTTCAACCGCGGGCTTGCCGCCATTGATGGCCAACGCCTTGATAGCTTCGCTATTTGCCATGATGTTTCTCCTTTTTGATACAATGAAATTTGAAAACTCATTTTTTTCAAATTACCTTGATTGTAGCACAGTGAAAAATTAAAAGCAACCGATTTTTGAAAAAATCATTGATAAATTTGACCGAAAAACGGATATTTCTTTCGCGGATATCGGAAAACTTATCAAAATGCGCTTTTTTTCAAAAGCATACCTTGTAGCACTTGGCGCCGCCCGGGTAATTAACAAACAGAATGTTATTATATATGAAGAAAATATCTTCGGCATTTTCCGTTTCCGGGAAGAAATCGTTTAAGACGGCGCACTTTTTACCTATCCTGTATATCATAACGCCGCTTGATGCATTAGAAGCCGGCTGTGCCGTGACATCGAGAAGCGCGTACATTCCGTCGGGCGAGACGGCGCGCAGGGTCGCTTCGGAATACAAGGATTTATCGAGCTTGACTACAAATTCGTTGTCCGAGAAGAGATAGCGGTACTTGAGGACGATGAAATCTTTGAAATCATCGGAATTCTTCTGCTCGTCGGTCAGGATTTCCTCTACAAAATAGCGGCTGACGGCGGTGCTCTTATAGTTTGCGTCGTCAATATAGCAGTCGGCTATTTCGCCGCTTTGGGCGTCACAGAGAAAATACCTGCCGCCGGAACGGAAAAACAGTATCGTATTGTTGATAAAGCCGAGGTTTTCGGTGACACCCTCGGTCATTTCATCCGTAAACGGCACATTTTTGACCTCCGAAACGGCGGTATCCTCCGTTTCGGTGCGGCAGTAAAAGTCAAAGGAGGAGTCCCTGATATCTACGGCATACGCGCCGTCCGGTGAGATGGCGTCGATATCGGTCGCGTACACGTCTATGCCGCCTTTTGAGCCGTCAAACAGCGGCACGCAGACAGAATCGGTCAGTCCGACGCGGTATTTTCTGCCGTCCGGTGCGATGTAGGTAAAGCGGCTGTCGGTATTTGAGGCGTAGAAAAAGTTATAGGCGGGATCGTCAGGCACTATCGTGCCGTCGATGATGAAATAGTCGAGCTGTCCCTCCAGGCCGAAGCGGCCGAGATCTGCCGTCTGAACGGTGAAGGACTCGAACGAGCCGCCCTCCGGTATGTAAAGAAGCGCCTTGTCGGCCTCGTTTGCATACAGAACTCCGTTGCGGTAGACATAGCTTTCATCAAACGAAGCGGCTTCGGAAAACACGGTGGAATTGTAATCGAACGCAACTTTGATGACGATTGCGGACAGCACGATGACAACCAGTGCTATCGACATAAGTATAGCGAATTTAACCTTATTTGACATTACGGCTCCTTTCGAAAATCACAACTCGACCTGCATGCCGTCGTAGCTGACGAGCGCGCCGTGGGCGGCGGCAAGCTCTGACGCCTCATCGTGCAGCAGCATTCCGTTGTGAGAAAAGTGGTTGAACACGACGACGGTATTATCATCAACAATGCCCCGCTGTTTCAGTATATCCAGCATATCGAAGCACTCGTAAAAGCCCATGTGGCCGTCGTAGCAGTGATTTTTGCCGAGGGTGGCGTCGAGCGACAGCATATCGACCGGACGCACAAGATTATTTGCAAGGTAATCGGTGGTCTCCTCCGGGAAATGACCTGTGTCGTGCGCGTAGAGCAGCTGTTTTTCACCCTCACGGATGAGATAAAAGAGCGCGTTCTCATTGGGCGAATGATTTGCCTTCAGCGGGGTGACGCGATAGCGGTCTCCGAGCGAAAACTCCTCAAAGGCGCTTACCACCGTAAAGAGAAGATTGTTTTTAATACTGTCGGGAATGGCTATCTCGCGGCTGACGGCATCAAACATTTCCTTTACCCGGCTGTTGCAGTATATTTCCAGCTTTTCCGAAGTCATATTGTGCGCGTAACAGTCGCCGTATATTCCGAAATCGGCGGGGTAGAAATGATCCTCGTGGGCATGAGTGACGAGAAGCCAGCGGCAGGCCGACAGGTCTATCTTCTCGCGTATCACATGCATATAGGTGTCGCACGGGAAGTCGATGAGCAAATCCGAATTGACAATAGCCTGAGAGCGGGTTTTTATGTCCCTGCCGCCGCGTTCAAGGGCGGTGCGGCACAATTCGCAGCGGCAAAACAGCGCGGGAATTCCTTCCGCCGCCGCGGTGCCGAGATACTTGAGCTTCATTATACAAATGTACTTCCTTTCTTTCGGAAACTACCGAAATACTACCATATTTGAACAAAAAAAGCAACTGCGGCGCAACCTCTGTCAAAAGCGTACAAAGCCTTGACAAAATGATACAAAACCGATAAAATAACTGTATATTTATTTTTTTTCCTGTATGTTATGGGATTGATTTTTTGAATATCTGAAAAATAACGGCGGGACGCGAAGCTGTCCCCCGAAAGGAACGGTCTTTGTTGTTATGGCTAAACCGCGTATTCTTGTGGTCGGCAGTGCCAATGTCGATTTTATAATGCGAGCCGAAAGAGTGCCGTCGGCGGGTGAAACGCTGACCTCAAACGGAAGCTATGGCTTTATGCCCGGAGGCAAGGGAATGAATACTGCTCTCGCGGCGTCGCGCATGGGCGGCGACACGCTTATGTGCGCCAGGGTAGGAGCGGACAGCTTCGGTAACAGGCTTATCGGATTTGCAAAGGAAAACGGCATTGACACCCGTTTGATGACGATTGACAAAAAGCGGCCGACCGGACTGGCGGCGATTACCGTGGAGGCTGACGGCACCAATCGCATTACGGTATATAAGGGAGCCAACGAGGCGCTTGGCGACGACGATCTCGAGGAGGCTTTTATGTGCTATCCCGACGCCGTTATGCTTCAATTTGAGACCAATGACTATATTGTCAAGAAAACCATTGAAATTGCCAATGAAAAAGGGATTCCCGTTATTGTGGACGCGGGTCCCGCCCGCGCCGACTATCCTCTGTTTGACCTCGGTCGGCTAAAGGTATTTTCTCCCAACGAAAACGAGACATTTACATACACGGGCATACGCCCGGACAGTCACAACGAATATGTCCACGCCGTCATGAAGCTCGCAGAGACTGTCGAGAGCGATTATTATGTCCTCAAGCTCGGCGGCAGGGGCTGCTATATCTCGGACGGAAAGTTTTCCGAGATACTGCCGGCATATAACGTGGAGGTTGTTGACACGACGGCCGCAGGCGACGCTTTTACGGCGGCTATGACTGTGGAATACATCCGCACCGGCGATATTATCAAGGCTTGCCGGTATGCAAATGCAGTCGGCGCGCTGACGGTGAGCAAAAGAGGCTCGTCGGCCTCCATTCCAAGCGACGCCGAGGCGCGGCGCTTTATGGAAACCCACAAAATAATCTTCTAACCAAAAAGGGGAAATTTGTTTGTCAGACAATTTATCGGACCATCGAAAGCAACTGTTAAGCTTTGAATCGGCTAAGGCTTCGCTTGATGTCATGCCTTATTCTGTACTGGTTTTGAACGACAGAGGCGTGCTTGTATATAAAAACCGCATGGCGGTGCACTATATGCCGCGTGTGAAGGAGGGCTCTAATGTCGCCAGGTATTCCGGACTGGACATTACCCGGGATTTTGTTAAGCTGACGGAATTCTACGGAAGGACTTCGATTATCTCTTCGATAAAGAAGAATATCGAGGGTAAGAACTACATTATCATATTCGTATATCCGAGTATGGTGGGACGCGGCGACGCGGCGGCCCGGTATATTGAAAATAACTCCGATTTGCTGGAGCGAAAGATAGAGAAATGGCTTAATGCCGTTTTATCACAGACGCCGCACGAGGAGTGCAGGGCGTATATCAACTTCCTTTTGAAAAACAAGTCGAAAATCAACGCCTGCCGAGGAATAGCGAAAAAGTATCTGTATAACATCGCTCTTCCCGAGAAGCATGCGACTGACGCCTGTCTGGTTTCACCGGTGCTGCTGCGGCTCAAAGAATATATTGACCGCTCAGCGGCGCAATACGGGCTCGGCATTAATGTCGATTGTCCTGCAGAAATCGCCTGCGGTATCAGTTGCTACGACCTTTCGTATATATTGGTTTGTATAGCCGGCTTCACCATGGTATTTACCAAGAGCAAGACGCTTGACATATCGGTTCGGGAGAAGGACGAAGGGGCGTTGGTTACGGCAAAAATAAAAAAGCGGTACAATATCTACCGGATGCTTGTAGACACTTTTTTCTGCGGTGAGCCGGAGGAGGTGTCAGACTTCTTCTACCCTTTGCAGATAGTCAATGTGCTGGCTCAAAAGTGCGGCTGCGATGTGGAATATACGGAGCATGACGATATATTTGACATAACAATCCGTGTAAAGTCCTGCAAAGGACTTCCCGGTATGCCGAAAATGCGTTCCGCGAAGGCTGTCGACAACGGATTCGGGAAGGCTTATGGCAATATCATTTCGTTTTTTGATGAGCTGTACGAAAATTTGCCGGAAAGGTCGGAGGATTAACCCGAGGACGACTGCGGCACGGATGACTTTTCTGTACCGTACGGCGAAGATGAGAATCAACAATAGACTACAGCATGAAAAATACTGACCGATTGATAATCCGAAAACGGCGCAACCTCAAAAAATGAGGCCGCGCCGTTTTTTTGTGCTTTTGTGAGCTGTTTGCCAGGCTTTTCGAGCAGGGCTTTAACATTGCGGGCAAACAAAAAAGAGACACCGGCCTTGTGGGTCGGTGTCTGAAAAGCCGCTTTTGGCTTGTGCTTTGCCGTATCAGGTGCATTGCAATACAGGAAAGCGCTGTTATCAGCAGTAGGGAGCGATTCTTGAGGGAGAGACTATTCTGCCGTAGTAGTTGGCATATTCGTAGAGACCCTCGTGAGAATTATAGTTCAGGCGTTCCTCCTCAAGCTCCTCGAGGCGCTCGAGCTTGCCCTCCAGATACATATTGATTTCCTCGGCGGCGCTGTCGATGCGGGTGAGAACAGAGCCGTAGCGCATATCGAAGATATCCCAGCCGAAGGCCTTGTAGCGCTTAAACCACAGCTTCATATGGCTGGCTCTGAGAGCCGCCACGCGGTGCCTTAACTCCGGCAATTCTACTGCGGCGAAGTTTTTAAGAGCCGCCTTGTCGCCCGCCTTGTAGGCGCGGGTGATGCGAAGTCCCATTTCGGCTTTCATTGCAAGAGAATTTGCGAGATTATAGTACATTTCAAACAAATCGTTGCAGTCGCCGTTTCTCGTCATTGCCGGACGGAGCTTTTCCGCAAGCGTCCTGTAGTGCTCATCCAGCGCGATGCCGTCTATATTGCGGTCGAGAAGTCCGGTCATTATATCCTGCCACATGAGGTACTTTGAGGGGTTCTGAGAGCCGTAATTCTTTTCGGGGAGAGTGGGTACTCTGTCGAAATCCTCAAGAAGATAAAAGTCGTCGTATTTTGCGCCGGTGCAGAACTCAAAGCGCTTTTTGAGCTTCTCAAAGTCCATTTCGTCGCAGTACGCCTCCTCGGCGAACAGTTGAATGCCGAGCAGATTCATGTGATAAGGACACTCGGTGCCGTTATCGCCCCAGACGGTGGCTATGACCTCCCTGACGCCGAGCTTTTTGCAGACGGACAGAGCCTTATCGGTGGTGTCAAATGTCTGCTCCCAGTGGGGGCCGTAGCCGATCCATGTCCATATGCCGCCGGCGAAAATCGGCTCGGAGCCGAAGGCGCGGTGATTCAAGAGCATATTTTCATAGGTATGTGTATCGTGATGATAGTAGTCCCAATATACAAGTCTTATGCCGTCGGGAACGCTGTCTATGACCGACTGCGGAACCTTTTCATCGGGCTGGAAGTATGTATGGTCGCCGAACTGGACAAAGAACATATCGCTCCATATCATAGGTTCAAGTCCGTATTTCTTAACTATGGCAAGCACCTTTTCAAGGTGAATCTTCATTATCTCGGTGCCGCTGACATAGCCGTGCTTGGTCAGGTACGAGCCTCTGCCGAGACGGAACGCCTCGTCCATGCCGATATGTATCTTTTTGGTTCTGAAGGGTTCGCTTGCCTCGCGGATGAGGTCTTCTATGAACTTATAGGTCTTTTCCTCTCCGACGAACAGGCACTCGTCGTCCTCCTTGATATCGTTGAACTCCGCCCACTTGAGAACGTCAATAAGGTGCGCGAGGGTCTGTATGCAGGGAATCATTTCTATACCGAACATATCGGCGTAATCGTCCATTTCGCGCATTTCTTCCTTTGTGTAGCGGCCTCTCATATATCCGAAATACGGCTGAGCCTTTACATCAAAGCTGTCCTCGCAGTAAAGCATGAGCATATTAAGTCCCATGACGGCAAGGGTGCGTATGGTTTTTTTGACTTCGTCCTTTGCGATGACGGCGCTTCCCTGAGAAACGTCGAACATGGGGCCGTTCATGGTGAAGTGACATTTTTCTTCTATATCAATGTCCTTTTTGCCGTCCTTTACCGCCTCCACGAGAAGTCCGAGGGCGCGGAAGAAGTGATGCTTCTTATTGTACGTTATCTTTGCGGATTTTCCGTCAAAGGTAACTCTGATGTCGCAGCCGTCGTCCTGCGCGATGCAAAGCTCGGTGCCGCTCTGGCCGAGAGAAATGCCGAGATCCTCGGACAGCGCCTGAATTCCTGCGAGAACTTCGGTGTAGCTGCCG
>JAQXGK010000100.1 GCA_029006345.1 Bacillota bacterium | reverse complement strand
TGAATTTCGGTTTTTTCCGCCCTGTAAATGGCGGCGGTTTTTTTGGAATATACCATTTTCCCGATACAGCTGCACCTCATTCGTGTTTCGTGCGTGCAAATCGCATTAAGTGACATATTGAGGCTTTGTGTGCATTTTAGTGATTATTCATTTGGCAATGGGGTGCGAAAAAGACGGATTCGCACCCCCCCCGAACTGTTTCTTAATTTTACTACATCATTTACTACATCACTTTTTATGTATTTGTACGTAATTTTATGTAATCATATGCTTCACGAAAAACGCAAAAAAGCGTTGCTATACAAGGGATTTCCTTATATTGCAACGCTTTTTCGTTTGGCGGAGAAGGAGAGATTCGAACTCTCGAACGGCTTCTGACCGTTACACGATTTCCAATCGTGCGCGCTCGACCAGCTACGCGACTTCTCCGTATATGCCCGTGACGGAAATTATACTATAAAATTTGAAAAAAATCAAGGGGTATTTTACAAATGACAGAGCTTTTTTGCCGCAGGTGTGAAAAAGGGAGGCGGTTTTTGCTCCGCACGGTTGAAAACTGCGCCGTTTTCTGATAGAATACTGTGGTAAGTGTATAACAAACGGAGGAAAATAAATGGTTACTCTCAAAAACGGCAAATGCTACCTTGTCGGCGGCAATACTCTTGTCGAAGCGACAGGCGAAGCAAAGAACGAAGTAAAAGCAAAATACGGCTTGACCGTGGATGACGAACAGGCAAGGAAGGCCACTATCTCATACGGGATACTCTCAAATCACAACACCTCGGGAGACCCCGATAAACTGAAAATCAAATTTGATGCAATGGCAAGCCACGACATTACATATGTCGGCATTATCCAGACGGCTCGCGCCTCCGGGCTGAAGGAATTCCCCATACCCTATGTGCTGACAAACTGTCACAACAGCCTTTGCGCTGTCGGCGGCACCATAAATGAGGACGACCATATGTTCGGCATTTCCGCAGTAAAGAAATACGGCGGAATTTATGTGCCTGCACACATTGCGGTAATCCATCAGTATATGCGCGAATGCATGAGCGGCTGCGGCAAGATGATACTCGGAAGCGACAGCCATACCCGCTACGGCGCACTCGGCACCATGGCGATAGGCGAGGGCGGCCCCGAGCTGGTCAAGCAGCTGCTCGGTCGTACATACGATATCAAGCGTCCCGAGGTTGTTTGCGTATTTCTCGACGGCGAGCCGCGTCACGGTATCGGCCCGCAGGACGTCGCTCTTGCGATAATCGGCGCGGTATTTAAGTCAGGCTTTGTAAAGAATAAGGTGCTCGAGTTTGTCGGCCCGGGCGTTGAAAAGCTTCCGATAGAATTCCGTATCGGAATCGATGTAATGACTACCGAAACCACCTGCCTTTCTTCGATATGGAAGACAGACGGCGCGACAAAGAAGTATTTTGAAACAGTCGGCAGACCCGAAGAATTTTCCGAGCTCAATCCCGGCGAGGTTGCGCTGTACGACTCGGCTGTATGCGTAGACCTTTCCAAGGTCGAGTCAATGATAGCGCTTCCGTTCCATCCGAGCAATACCTATACGGTCAAAGAGCTTCTCGCTTCTCCCAAGGAAATACTCTCCGAGGTTGAAGAAAACGCTAAAAAACAGTTCTCCGATCCCAAGCTCGACCTGGGACTGTGCGAAAAGATTGATTCACGCGGGATCAAGGTCAGCCAGGGCGTAATTGCAGGCTGTGCCGGCGGCACTTACGACAACCTTATCGCCGCAAGCGAAGTTCTCGACGGTAAAAACATTGGAGCCGACGAATTCGCACTCAGCGTTTACCCGGCGAGCCAGCCCGTGTATATCGACCTCATCCGTAAGGGCGCCGTCACGAAGCTTATGGAGAGCGGTGCCACTGTCAGAACGGCGTTCTGCGGTCCCTGCTTCGGCGCAGGAGATGTCCCCGCGAATAAGGGCTTGTCTATAAGGCACTCTACGCGAAACTTCCCCAACCGCGAGGGTTCCAAGCCCGGCGAGGGTCAGGTCGCGTCGGTAGCGCTTATGGATGCGAGAAGCATTGCGGCAACAGCCGCAAACGGCGGCTATCTCACCCCCGCAACAGAGGTGGATTATAATGACAGCATACCGGAATACAGCTTTGATTCCAAGGTTTACAACGCGAGAGTATATAAGGGCTTCGGCAAGGCCGATAAGGACGCACCTCTGACCTTCGGGCCGAATATTACCGACTGGCCTAAGATGAGCGCGCTTACCGACGACCTTTTGCTGAAGGTTGCCTCGGTAATTACCGACCCTGTCACCACTACCGACGAGCTTATCCCCTCGGGCGAGACCTCATCTTATCGTTCGAATCCCGAGAAGCTTTCCGGCTTTGCTCTTTCCCGCAAGGATCCTGAATACGTCGGCAGGGCAAAAGCCGTCAGAGTAGCCGAAAAGGCCCGTATCGAGGGCAAGAGCGCCGTTACGGCGCTGCCGGAGCTTGAGACGGTAATCAACGCCGCCTCGGACATTAAAAAGCTGTCTGCCGAAAATGTCGGAATCGGAAGCGTTATATTTGCAGTCAAGCCCGGCGACGGAAGCGCGCGGGAGCAGGCGGCAAGCTGTCAGAAGGTGCTCGGCGGATGGGCTAACCTAGCGATTGAATATGCCACCAAGCGCTACAGAAGCAACCTTATAAACTGGGGTATGCTGCCGTTGCTTGTGGAAAAGAATGAGTTTGAAATAGGAGATTGGATTCTGCTGCCCGACGTCAGAAGCGCCGTTGCAGATAAGGCCGATACCGTCAAGGCTGTCATTATACGCGACGGGAAGATTTATAAGGAGCTTGCGCTGACGCTCGGAGAGCTGACAGACGATGAGCGGGATATCATACTGTCCGGTTGCCTGATAAATTATTACAATAAATAGTAGATTTGCGAAAGGGAAAAGCCGATGAATTTGTATTCGATAACCGATATTACCGCGTTGCTTGACAGTCACGGCTTTTCCTTTGCGAAAAAATACGGTCAGAATTTCCTGATAAACGAGGGCGTGCCGAAAAAAATAGCCGAGAGCTCGTGCGAGGGCGCCGTAAGGCCGCGCGCCTGTATCGAGATAGGTCCGGGAATAGGAAGCCTGACTCTTCAGCTGTCGCGCGTTTACGACAAGGTTGTCTGCTTTGAGATAGACACCCGTTTGCCGCCGATACTTTCGGAAACACTCTCCGACTGTCAAAATGTGGAGATAATTCTCGAGGATATTCTGAAGGCCGATCTGAACGGCGTGATACGGGAAAAATTCGAGGGATATTCCGTTTCTGTGTGCGCAAACCTTCCGTATTATATTACGGGCGATATCATCATGCGACTGCTTGAAAGCAATATTCAGTTTGAGTCTGTTACCGTCATGATACAGAAGGAGGTTGCCGAACGCCTGACCTCAAAACCGGGCGACTCCTGCTACGGGGCGATTACCGCCGCCGTGAATTACTATGCGGATGTCAGGCGACTCTTTAATGTCTCACCCGGCAATTTCATTCCGCGCCCTAAGGTTGACAGCACCGTTATCCGTTTGACGCCGTATAAGAATAAGCCGGTCTCTCCGCGCAGTGAAGCGTTGTTTATGCGTGTGCTTCACGGCGCCTTTGCACAGCGCCGCAAAACGCTTATAAATTCGCTTTATTCCGTGTTGGGCGGCGATTATACCAAGGATGAGCTGACATATGCCCTCGGCATCGCCGGAATCAGCCCCTCCTGCCGCGGAGAAACCCTGGGTATTTCCGACTTTGCGAAGATATCCGACGCACTGGAATAAAACATCGCCTTCGGACAACGGCAAGTCGAAATGTTATGCGTTCCCGAGTACTTGCTCCCTATGGCACCGGCTTTATTTGCGAAAAAAACAGCCGCACGGCAAAAGCCGTGCGGCGTTTTGTTATATCGGCTGCATCCGGACTCCGGTGCTTTGCATTTTGCCTTCGGCAGGCTGCTTATTCCGCGGCGTTTGTATCTGCTAT
>JAQXGK010000099.1 GCA_029006345.1 Bacillota bacterium | reverse complement strand
CCCGCCCGAACGTCACGGCGGACGCCGCATCGCTCTGCCTCAAGTCGGGCAATGCCGTTATTCTGCGCGGCGGCAAGGATGCGCTCAATTCAAACACCGCTATTTGCAAGATAATTAATTCCGCGCTTTGCGACTGCGGCTTTCCCGAGGGCGTCGTCGCACTGATAGAAAACCCCTCGCGTGAGTACACCTCGGAGCTTTTGCAGCTTCGCGGATATGTGGATCTTGTCATTCCGCGCGGCGGAAAAGGGCTTATTCAGGCCGTCAAGGAAAACGCCGCCGTTCCGGTCATTGAAACCGGCGCGGGTAACTGCCACATATATGTTCATTCGGACGCCGATACGGACATGGCAGTAAATATTCTTGTAAATGCAAAGACCCAGCGCCCGTCGGTCTGCAATGCCGCCGAGTCGCTGCTTGTTCACCGCGACATCGCCGCAGAATTTCTGCCGCTTGCAAAAGCCGCGCTTGACAGCTTCTCGGTTGAGCTTCGCGGCTGTCCCGAAACGCAGGCCATTCTGGGTTCATGCGTCGTCCCCGCAACCGAGGAGGACTACGCCGCGGAATATAACGACTTCATAATGTCGGTCAAGGTCGTAGGCAGTCTCGAGGAAGCTGTTGAACACATCAACCGCTACTCCACCGGACACAGCGAAGCGATAATCACCCGTTCGCTGGACGCCTCGCGCCGATTCGGTACCTCGGTAGATTCCGCCTGCGTCTATACCAATGCCTCCACCCGCTTTACCGACGGAGAGGAATTCGGCTTCGGCGCGGAAATCGGCATATCTACTCAGAAGCTCCACGCCCGCGGACCGCTCGGCTTAAACGAACTAACCTGCGAAAAGTACTTTATCTCCGGCTCCGGTCAGGTGAGAAAGTAGTCCGTCCATGCCTAAAAGCAAATATCTGTCACCGTGTGAGTTTTCGCACGGTGATTTTTTGTCGCCTGAAAGCAAAAAAATTCACGGCCAACAGCCGTGAATTTCAGTTTATTCATTTGACAGCCGCGCTATTTCGGCGGCAATAGCTCTAAGCTCTGCCTCGTCCGTCGCCTGATTTACGCGGGCTCTGAGTGCCGCCGCGCCGTGAATATCGTGGATATAGGCACATATATGGTGCCGCAGCTCACAGGCTGCGGTGTGCTCGTTCTTATACGCAAAGGTGCGCGCAATATGGTCGTTTATTACTTCCAAAAGCGGCGGCGGAGAATACGGCCTGCCCTCAAGGTACGCCCGGATCTCGCCGAAAATCCACGGCTTGCCCATGGCCGCTCTGCCTATCATCAGCCCGTCACAGCCGGTCTCGGTCAGCATGCTTTCTGCCTCCTCGCCCGAGCGGATATCGCCGTTGCCGATAACGGGAATCGATACCGCCTGCTTAACTCGGCGTATTACGGAAAGATCGATGCCGCGGACATAGCCCTGCTCGCGGGTGCGCGCATGAACTGCGACCTGTACCGCCCCCGCCTTTTCGCAAAGTCGGGCGAGCGCAACGGCGTTATTCTCATCATCATCGGCAAGAGAATTGCTCCATGCGGCGCGCATTTTAACAGTGACAGGCACATTTGAAGCGTTTACCGCGCTTTTGACCACCTCATATGCAAGCGGCAGGTTTTTCATAAGCGCGCTGCCGTCGCCGCCCCGGACAATCTTGTTGACGGGACAGCCCATATTCAAATCAATATAGTCGGGATGAAAGTTATCCGCCATATACCGTGCGGCGTAAGCGATAACCTCCGGGTCACTTCCGAAAAGCTGTATCGTAAAAGGGCGTTCAAGCTCGGAATAGTCCGCCAGCTTTTGCGTCTTTTCGTCATTATAATAAATAGCCTTGGCAGAAATCATCTCGCTGACAGTCCTGTCCGCTCCGCAGATACGGCAAATCTCGCGAAAAGCTCTGTCGGCCACGCCCGCCATGGGCGCAAGATACAAAGGCGTGTTCCCGTACATCCGTATGTGCTTTCCTTTCAACAACCCATATGAAAAAACCGTAGTCATTATATCACATTTGGAATACCCCGTTCAAGAAAATTTTTGTTGTTTTGTCTTGTATTTACAAATTTTATAAGTTATAATTAGCGCAAGATAGCATAAAAATGTGATTTTTGTCAAATCGCATTTTGTTTGTTGATGCCAAATGCTCGTTTTTTCACACCATTAGGATAAGAGACGTTAAAAATGAATTACTCTGATATTAATGAAGAAATAGTTTATTTCGACAACGCCGCCACCTCTAAGCCATCAAGAGAATCTGTTGAGGCCGGAGTACAGGAGGCACGGCTGTTCGGCAACCCGTCTTCTCTTCACAAGATAGGCTTTCAGGCGGAGCAAAGGCTGGAGGAGTACCGCACCGCGGTGGGCGACAG
>JAQXGK010000098.1 GCA_029006345.1 Bacillota bacterium | reverse complement strand
CTGTACGCTGAAACACAAAACGAATGTCTGTCCCTGCCGAAAGCCTTCTTCGATATCATTTCGTTTAATGCCTTGATAGCAGCCATGCTGTTTTCTGAGCAAGACGGTCTGCCGGAGGAAAGCGATTGTGCTTCGTATTCGTCAGGCCCTGAATGCAAATCGTCTCTCTCGGCTGCGGTTTTCGAAGCACTATCGGCTGCGCTGCTGACGCCGTCTGCATCAGAAATATAATCACTGTCCTTATCGGACCTTGAAAAGGGCACATTAATCCGTCCCGTGTGTTCATTTAACAAGGGCCGGTTTTTTCTATAAAAACATATCGCACTGCACAGGCAATAGAGCGCAACCGCAAGCACCAATGCAACCGGCTGCCATGTAACATTCTGAATAGCGACCGCCAACCAAAAGACAAGGTTTATACACCAGAAAGCAATGCAGGCTCCTTCGTATATATCTGATTCGTTTTTTTGCTGCCTTGCCAAAATACTGATCACCAACAAAAAGTTGACCGCCTGAAGAAATATTCCGGACGAAAGAATTATGTAAAAGAAAACATTTCCGCTTAAAAACAGTATGCAGAAAGCATAAAGAACATTGACCGACAACACCGCCTCAAGCCTTGCATTCCATTCCCTGAATCTTGCGGCAAGCTCTGTCATGCAAAGCGCCGGGATGAGTGTATATAAAAACAGCTTAATGCCGAACAGCAAATGTGAATCGCCTAACAAGGCCGAAAACTCCAGCGTCAGAACAGCCAAGGCAAGCACAAGCGACAAAGCCGCCGGTACAACAGGCAACCAATTCATTTTGCCACGGGCGAGCATACAGAAAAGAAGGCTCAATACCAGAACCACAAGCAAAGCCAACAGTATATAAATCAGGGCAAAAGGCAGATTTGATTCATGATAAACCGTGCTGCCTTCCGGAGCAATTATGACATCGAAATCATCCGACAAGGCGGAGAAAATCAGCATTCCGACTGTTTTGCCGGACATTTCACGGTCAAGAGGAATATCAATGTATGAGCTGCCGGACGCTCTGCTGCCGTCAAAATTATTGAAAACCTCGTTATCGTCAATTAATATCCTTGCAGTTCCGTTATATGACCGCACAAAAAGCCTGCTGTTCTCTATTTCCGGCAGAACCGCCTCAATATACAGATATTTATCCGTATTGTCATTTTTGATATCGTCAATGCTGACCGCAGTCTTCCAGTCGGTAATTGCGTCAGTCTTCATCTCGCGGGAAGCACTGCAGTATTTAATATCCTGCAGGTACGCGTCACCGCTGTCAAAGCTCAATGAATATGTGCATATATAGGCAAAGAAAAAGATTATTATGAAGTACAAAACAGTAACAAGCATTTTTCTTCTGCTGAAAAACTCTTTGTTAGTATGCAGCGACATAATAATCTTCTCCCGGTTAAATAATGTTGCGTATATTGACCTTTTGCGATATGCTCATTCCTTCGTTATTATCATCAAAATGCGGTTTGTCGGACGAATGAAGATGCTCGGCAGCCGAAATCACGTCTTTGGCCGACGGCTTTTCGTCGGAGACCGTCTCTTCCTTATCCTCTACTCTCGCCTTTATAGCATTTAAAATCGAATACTGTGTCTCATCGTCAGCGCTCGAATAATCCTGCTCGTCTACGGACTGCTGATATGTATCCGAGGGATTTACATCCTCGTCTAAATTCTTGTCAAGCTCATCAAGCAATGAGTTGAGATGCTTCTCTATCTTGAATTTCTGTCCTAACATGTCGGAAATATTGCTTTCAAGCTCGCTGTTGGAGTTTTCAATATCGCCGTAAGACTGCAAAATGAAATCGGCATAAGAAATAAAGGAATTGCGGCTCTCCTGCTGCTTAGCCTTGAGACTCTCCGAAAGAGCGGCGAGCTGCTTTTCGTATGAATTCCATTCCTTCCAAAAACTATCCAGAAATTCCGCAATATACTCCTTTGCTTTCTGCTTTGTAAGGTGCATATCGGCATAGGCAGTTTTGAACATGTTGCCAATATCGTCAAAAGACGCCGAAGACGCTGACCTGACACCGGAGCCGTCTTTGACAGCGGCAGCAGTGGACAGGGCCGTCTTGAGCTTTTCGTTTTCCTCAGTCAGCTCGGTGATTTTCTGCGTGTACTTTGCAATAACGCTGTCCTTCTGAGCAATCAGAGCATTATCGGAATCGGACTCCGAAACTGCCGAAGCGCTCTCCAGCTCGCTCTTAACCTTTTCAAGCTCGGCGGTAAGCTGCTTTACGAGCTTTTCGAGCTTGACATTCTGAGACTCAAGGTATTCTATATTTTCATCGACCTCATGAACACTGTAACCCCAAAATGTTTTTTTCATAAAAGAATCCCCTCTTGCTAATATTTTAGATACAATAAAAACCGGCTGCAAAATACACAAAGTGCATATCTTGCAGCCGGTCAATCATGCGAAACAAATCGTTTAGACACCTTAGCTTTGCGTCTCTGCCTTTCGGCAGATTTGCCATTTTTGTGTATTGTACTGCAAAGCACGCCAAATGTCAAGCATTTATTACAAATTTCAGCATTTTTTTATAATAAGGCTTTACACGCGCCAAAATTAGTGCCGTACAATTCGCATAAAACCGCAACTTGGGGCCTGAATATAAACAGGCCCTGAACGGCTGAATCCTTCAAGGCCTGATGTTACGCTATCCTTTTATTTTTCTCACCGGACGTACATATTTCCAAAAGCGACTGCAATCATGGTAGAAATAGAACACTCTTCCCTGTGATGTATCCAACTCGTAGCCGCTTTGCGGATAATCGAACTCGCGCATAGCTTTTTCGATTTTTTCCTCGACCGCGGCATTTTCGGTTTCAAAGTCAAAGGGCCCGTGTTCAAAGACGATATATTCGCCTTCGGCAACATCCATCAGTTGCATTTGCTTTGGCACCTCGCCCTTGTAATCGAAAGGCAAACGCACACCGTATGCCTCGGCAAGCGGTATGCCCCAACTGCAAATCCTGCCCTCGGGTTGGTTTATAAACGCCATAAGCTGTCCGCTGCCTGCGTCAGACTCGCTCCCGCCTACATCGTCCAATTTGCCTTTAATGCTGTCGAGCAGACCGCAAATTGTTTCGCAGTCCTGACCGGGAACAGCGCTCTGTTTTTGCCAAAAATCGAAGTAGCCTATGCTTTCATAATTTCGGATATGCAAAAACTTGTGTTTCGGGATCGTAACAAAATATGTTTTGACTTCATTTGATGACTCTGCCATACCGGTTCCTCCAATTCCCAATAAATAGCAGTCAAAAGGCTTGATAACGGTGCGAAGCACCACCGGCGACGGGTGCTTGCGATATTCGCTCGGCGAAGTCCCGTAGGCATTCTTAAATGCACGGGTAAAGGCCTCGTTAGATGAAAACCCGTATTTTAAGGCAATATCCAAAATGCCGGTTTCGGTATCCCTGATATCCTTGAGAGCAAAAGCCAGTCTCCTGTTGCGCAGATAATCCCTCAGCTGCATTCCTGAGATTTCTCTGAACTTTCGGGAGACATAATATTCTGAATATCCGAGAAACCCCGAAAGATTGGCAAGCGTCAGCGCCTCGTCGTTCTGTTCGCGGATGTTTCTGTCGATTTCGAGAACGATGCACTGTATGCTTTTGTGCCATTCGTGCATTCCGCCGCATCTCCTTTTTAACTGTTGAACTGATTATACATGCCATCATGCCCTTTTGCTTGATTTGGATTGCATATCTGTATTTTCAATAAGGAAATACAGATATGCAAAGCCAAAATCAAGAGTCGGTATTCGCCCGCAACATCCGGGTTGGTATATTTATACGCTATCCTATGTCCTTTTTCCCGTATTTTAAGAATGCCGCGGCAATACCCGCCGCCGTAAACACAATGCCTACCGCAAGGTATTTTAGGTCAATCGAGCAACTTGAAATTATATCGGCTCCCTCGGTATATCCGAAGGGAGTTAAGTATTTAAGGAATTTTGCGTTTTCGGTAAGATTTGCTATTATATTTAGAAAATACATCAACACGGCGATACCGAGTCCGATGCCCAGTCCGTTACCCTTCAGATACGCAGAAATGCCGAAGGTAACGGCAGATATTTCTATCTGCAGAATAAAGTAGGCCAGAAAGAGCAAAAGCATTACCTTTGCGTCGACACTTTCGCCGATTACCGCAACCGAAATAACCGTGACAACGGCCGACACAAGATTCAGGATGACAATCTGAGTGAAAACCGCCAGCAGTTTTTCAAGCACTACTCTATTTCTCGAAACAGGCTGGGTTAAAAGGAATTCGGCAGTATGCTCTTTTTCCTCCTTAGCAAGAGCCGAAATTCCGACAATAGCAGCAAACAAGGCACCGCCGAGCCCCAGAACATTTCCGCACTCAACGCCGAAAAAGCCAATAAAGGAACCGAAATTGATTCTATCCATTCCGAAGGCTGCCGAAAAGCTGCCCATATCGGCAAACATTGCGCTGATGTCGCTCATCTGTGTTTTCATTTCGGGATATATGAGAATGCAAACGCCAAGCATAAATGAAATAGCCGCCGTCCAAATCAATAATGAAATTTTAGCCCTTTTGAGCTCATGCTTGTAAACAGTCATTCAGTTTTCCTCCTTCGCATAAAAGTGCAAGAAGACCTCGTCCAAATCGGGGTCGGTAACCGTAAAATCATCAAAAGGCACATCAGCGAGCGCCGAAAGCAGCTCTTTTGGTTTTCCGCTGTAAAGAAAACTGACGGCTCCCTTTTCAAAGGTTATATTTTTCGCGCCCGGAATTGCAGGCTGATACTGAGCGCCCTGAAGCACTATTCTCTTAACGCCGGTATGAGCGAACTTTTCCACGCTGTCCGAGGCAAGGATACTTCCGTCGCGGATAACGGCGGCATGCTTACAATAGCGGCCTATTTCCGACAGTACATGGGACGAAAGAAATACCGTGGCGCCCTCCCTGTTGCGCTCGTCAAGCAACTGAAAAAATTCACGCTGCATCAACGGATCCAAGCCGCTTGTCGGCTCATCTAAAATATACAGTTTCGGCTTATGCTGAAACGCGCAGACTATGCCGACTTTTTTTCGGTTTCCAAGTGATAGTTCCTCCACACGGCGCGAGGTATCGAGTTCGAGACGATCGCAGAGTCTTTTTGTCTCTTCGCCGCAATCGGTTTTGTGCAGACGGGCTGAGTAAGAGAGAATATCGCCGACTCGCATTCCGTTATAAAACAACGCCTCGGACGGCAAATAACCAACCATAGATAGAATTTCCAAGTGATTTTTCAAAATGTCTTTTCCGAAAACGGATGCACTGCCGCCTGTAGGAAAAATCAAACCCAAAAGAGTGCGGACGGTAGTGG
>JAQXGK010000097.1 GCA_029006345.1 Bacillota bacterium | reverse complement strand
CTTATTCGGTTTTCAAGCTGCAATTTATTTGCAGTTTGGGTATTGATTTTACCCCTTGTTTGTGTTATCATTCTTCTTGTGGGTTTGATAACTTCATATTCCAAGTTAGTGATTTTATTGCAGAGGGTCCACCCGTTCCCTTTCCGAACACGGAAGTTAAGCTCTGCTATGCCGACAATACTCGGTGGGTGACTGCCCGGTAAGATAGGTCATCGCTAACACGGATATTCCTCCTTAGCTCAGTCGGTAGAGCGCATGACTGTTAATCATGATGTCGCTGGTTCGAGCCCAGCAGGGGGAGCCAAAAAATCCCGTTCACGCACGTGGGCGGGATTTTTACTTATTACCTCTTACCTCAAATTGAGTTTTATACGGATTATTGTTAAGTAATTAGTAACATTGATTAGTGGTGTAGTGTTGCGGCTTCGTTGTTTTTCTGCTATAATGCATCCATGGTGGTGACTTAAATGCCTTTGAAAACGATAGAAATCAATTCTATAAAACTCGAATTTGATAAAGAAAAAACAAAAGAATATCGTACAATTTTTAATATGCCTTGTGATTGTCAGAATTGCAGAAACTATTACGAACATGTTAAAAACAATTTTGAACTTGTTGAGTATTTAAGTGGCTTTGGAATTGATTTTAATTGCACCGAAGAAGTGTTTTCTTGGAATTGGGGAGATGACAACGATTCTTTGATTCACCACGAAGGTTATTATGGTGTTTTTGGAAGGATTGAAGGCGAAGAATTTGATTTTGAAAAATTCGGAGTGAAAATCTCTTTCCAAAAATGCGCCTCAGTTCCGTGCGATAGGACAGGAGAGTATTTTTGGATATGTATTGAGGGTGATTTTCCTTACATACTAGATGAAAAGAGAGATTTGCCAATTTCATTTTCACCTAAAAAAGAAAGACTGAATTTTGTCAACAAGATTAATACAGTATTTAAGAAATAAAAATAAATCCTCGGGTATTACCAAGTTATATTTCGAATAATATCAAAAAAGACCATATTATGATGGTCTTTTTTGTATTTGTATCCGCATGGATACAACATCGTTTCGAAGCAAAGTTACAAACACCATTATACCGTTTTTTTAGTGAAATTCGTCCCGGATTTGAAATAAATCTGTTGCATATGACATATTTTATTATGGAGAAATGTTTGTCTTTATAGAGAGCGTTTGTTAAAAATATAATCATTTGAAAAGCTTTCACACTATGTGATAATATTAAAAACCATACAGGAGCGTATTATATGGAAAAAATCTTAAAAAGCCTTAGAACACTGCGCGTCAAAAATTTTTTGATACTGTTACTGGCCGGTGCAATCAATGCGTTTGGCGTAACGGTCTTTTTGGCTCCTGTGAAATTATACGACAGCGGCATTTCCGGAACATCTGTATTGTTATCTCAGATCACACCGGAGTATATGTCCTTGTCTGTTTTTCTGCTGATCTTAAATATTCCTCTTTTTCTCCTTGGTTTGAAAAGACAAGGATTGACATTTACGGTTTATTCGGTTTTTGCTGTGGGTATATATTCGTTGGTTGCTTGGCTGATAACAGATATATTGCCGATAGATGTCAGTATGGCTTCTCCGCTGGCAGGGGACGATCTGCTTTTGTGCGCACTGTTCGGGGGTATAGTTTCCGGCGTGGGAAGCGGTCTGACTATCCGATACGGCGGTGCGATTGACGGCATTGAGGTTATGGCGGTCATATTTGCGAAGAAACTCAATGTGACAGTCGGTACTTTTGTAATGATTTATAATGTTCTTCTTTACATCACATGCGGCTTTGTTCTGCATAGCTGGATATTGCCGCTGTATTCCATAGTAACTTACGGAGCAGGCCTGAAAACGGTTGACTTTATTGTAGAAGGCTTCGACCGTTCAAAAGAGGTGATTATTGTAACAGACAAACCGTTGGAAATAAGCAATGTCCTTATGGATACATTCGGATGCGGCACCACCAGAATAACAGCTACCGGCGGATATACAAATGCCGAAAAAACAATAATATATTTTGTAGTGAACAGATTTCAGATTTCGCGTATGAAAGGCCTTGTACACGAGATTGATTCCAAGGCCTTTTTGACGATAAGCGAGGTTGCGGATGTGTTCAAAGCAAATAACTGAGTTGACACAGGCAAGTGCAGATTTCCCGGTATGTAAGTTGTCGGACAACTGCAAAATAATGCGGTGATCATGCCGTTTCTTGGACTGTTATGAGCGCTGTTATACAGCGTAATAAAAAGAAATTTAGGCATGGACGCTCTTTACATTGTATTTGAAACATGGTATAATCTGTCTATAATATTGTAAGAGTTCAAAGGAAGCAAGCCCCCGCGAGGGACCGTTTGATGACGCAGTAACAGAAAGGATGTAAGCCGTGTCTGAGAAAATCCTAAAGAAGGAAGATTATGAAGAACCCTGTTGTCCGTTGTCAGCTCCGGGACATGTGAAATCGATTCCTACTGGGAGAGTGATTGATAAACTCGACGAGTATCTGAGCCGGAACGATTATGCATCAGCAGAGAGACATTTGCGCTACTGGCTTGCCGAGGCCGAATGCGGCAACGATATGCGCGGAAAACTAACTGTGCTGAATGAGCAAATCGGCCTGTATCGCAAAACCGGAAAGAGGGAAGAATGCTTTCGGACGATTGACGAGGCAATGACTCTGGTCTTTGCTCTTGGCATGGATAATACAGTTACGCTCGGCACTACGCTTATTAATGCGGCAACCGGATATAAGGCTTTTAACGAAGCCGAAAAGGCAATACCGTTATATCAAAAGGCTCAGGATGTATATGAGTCGGTTTTGGAGCCTGATGATTCGCGATTAGGCGCACTGTATAATAATATGGCGCTGGCTTATATGGAAACAGAGAAGTATGAATCGGCGGAAGAGCTGTTTGAGAAGGCGCTGAGTATTATGTCAAAGCAGCCGCACGGAGAAGGCGAAATGGCGATCACCTACCTTAATCTTGCCGACTGTGCTTCGCAAAAGCTGGGTCTGACTGAAAGTGAAGATATCGTAAATGAGTATCTGGATACAGCCGAAAAGCTTCTGGATACGCCGGATTTGCCGAGAGACGGAAATCATGCTTTCGTGTGTGAAAAATGCGCTCCTACTTTTGGCTATTACGGTTTTTTCATGGCTGAGAAAAAATTTGCAGAGCGTGCGAGGGAAATTTATGAACGGTCTTGAATTGGCACGCGGATATTACGAAGAATACGGAAAGCCGATGCTTGAAACCGAGTTTTCGGAGCTGCTGCCGTATCTTGCGGTAGGATTTGTAGGAAGCGGTTCCGAGCATTACGGTTTTGACGATGATATTTCAAGGGATCATGATTTTGAACCCGGCTTTTGCATTTTTCTCCCGGGCGAGGATGTTGTCGACCGGAGAAAAGCCTTTCTTTTGGAGCGCGCCTATGCCAAGCTGCCGAAGGAATACGGCGGTGCTAAAAGGCAGATTATGTCCCCGGTGGGCGGTAACCGTAACGGTGTGATACGCACTGCCGACTTCTACGGAGCCGCGGTAGGCTCTCCCGACGGTGCATTGTCTCTTAATGCATGGCTCAGCATACCGGATTATGCTCTGGCAGAAGCAGTCAACGGAGAGATTTGGCTTGACAATTACGGTGAATTTACAAGGATACGGCAAAGTCTTGCGAATATGCCCGAGGATATCCGACTCAAGCGGCTTGCAGGCAATATCCTCGTCATGGCGCAGTCAGGACAGTATAACTTCGTTCGGTGCTTAAAGCACGGCGAACCCGAGGCGGCACAGCTTGCCTGTGAAGAATTTGTCAGAGCAGCTATGAAGACTGTCTTTTTGCTAAACGGAAAGTATCTTCCGTTTTATAAATGGAGCTTCAGAGCTTTGAGGCAAATGCCCGGCGCGGAAGAGCTGGCTGACAAGCTGTCTGATATTATTTTGGGAGATAACCGTGACAGCGCGGTTGCACAGCGCAAATACAGTCTGATAGAAGAGGTTGCGTCGGTTGTTATTTCAGAGCTTCAGGACAGAAATCTTACAAAGGCGATTTGCGGCGACTTGGAAAAGCACGCTTATTCCGTAAACGATGCAATTTGCGACGGTAATGTTCGGAATATGCACATACTTACTGCTATATAAGGAGAAGGAAAATGAATATCACAAAGGACATTTATTACATCGGAGTCAATGATCATGAAATAGATCTGTTCGAGGGTCAGTATGACGTTCCTAACGGGATGGCTTATAATTCTTATGTGATTCTTGACGAAAAAATTGCAGTTATGGACACTGTGGATCAAAAATTCACCCACGAATGGCTGGATAATCTTTCCGGAGTGTTGGATAACAGAAAGCCGGATTATCTCATAGTACAGCATATGGAACCCGACCATTCTGCCAATATAAAACAGTTTATGAAAGCATATCCCGACGCAGTCGTCGTATCCTCTGCCAAAGCCTTTACTATGATGCAAAACTTTTTCGGCACGGATTTTGCCGACAGGAGAATGGTAATAGGTGAGGGGGACACTCTTTCGCTGGGTACCCATGTGCTTACATTTGTCACCGCGCCTATGGTGCATTGGCCGGAGGTTGTAGTGACCTACGACAGCACGGCAAAGGTTTTGTTTTCCGCGGATGGCTTCGGTAAGTTCGGCGCTTTGGACGTTCAGGAGGATTGGGCTTGCGAGGCAAGACGCTATTATTTCGGAATTGTCGGCAAGTACGGCGCTCAGGTTCAGGCATTGCTCAAAAAGGCATCCGGTCTGGACATTGACATTATCTGCCCGCTGCACGGCCCTGTGCTGACGGAAAATCTCGGCTATTATATCAATTTGTATAACATTTGGTCGTCCTACGGTATCGAAAGCGAGGGCATTGTTATTGCCTATACTTCCGTTTACGGCAATACAAAAAAAGCAGTCGATTTGCTGGCTGATAAACTGAGAGCCGGCGGTTGCCCGAAGGTGGTTGTAAACGACCTTGCACGCGTGGATATGGCAGAGGCTGTCGAGGACGCTTTCCGCTACAGTAAGTTAGTACTGGCTACCACAACCTACAATGCGGACATATTCCCGTTCATGAGGGTGTTCATCGACCACTTGATCGAGCGCGGATTTAAGAATAAAACCGTTGCTTTTATAGAGAACGGCTCATGGGCTCCGCTTGCTGCCAAGACAATGAAATCCATGCTTGAGAGCTGCAAAAATCTTTCTTTTACTGATACTACTGTCAATATCATGTCCGCCTTGAATGACACCAGCAAATCGCAGATTGACGCGCTTTCGAAAGAGCTTACCAAGGAATATGTGGCGCAAAACGGCGCGACTGCCAATAAAAACGATTTGACAGCTCTGTTCAATATCGGTTACGGACTTTATGTCGTTACCTGCAATGACGGAAAGAAGGACAACGGGCTTATTGTTAATACCGTTTCTCAGGTTACCAGTACCCCCAATCGGATTGCCGTTTGCATAAATAAGCAGAATTATTCTCACCACGTAATTAAGCAGACAGGCATAATGAATGTAAACTGTCTGTCGGTAGATGCTCCGTTTAGCTTATTTGAGAATTACGGCTTCCAGAGCGGCAGAGCTGTGAATAAGTTCGCCAACGAAGAGCCGCTGCGTTCGGATAACGGTTTGGCCTTCTTGCCTAAGTATATCAATTCCTTCATGTCTCTCAAGGTCGAGCAATATATCGATCTTGATACCCACGGAATGTTCATCTGCTCCGTGACCGAGGCGCGAGTCATTTCCGACACCGAAACCATGACATATACGTATTATCAGAATAATGTCAAGCCCAAGCCGAATACAGAAGGCAAGAAGGGCTGGGTCTGCAAGATTTGCGGTTATGTACATGAGGGCGACGAGCTCCCCGAGGATTTTGTCTGCCCGCTGTGCAAGCACGGCGCGGCTGATTTCGAACCGATAAAGTAACCTGAAAGGAGGATAATAAAATGAAGTATGTATGCGATGCCTGCGGCTGGGAATATGATGAGGCTGTAGGAGATCCCGATAACGGAATTGCCCCCGGCACAAAGTTTGAGGATCTGCCCGAGGATTTTACCTGCCCGCTCTGCGGTGTCGGTAAAGATATGTTCTCGAAAGCTGAGTAAATACAGCGCGGCTGAAAAAGCAACGCACGGCGGTTACCGCCGTGCGTTGCTTTTTGGGGTTGAATTTGCGTTTAAATACTTAATATTTGAGCGTATGTTTATACATCCTTACTTTTTCCTCAGTACTATCGAAATGAAGTTTAGGTACCTTCCGCCGCCGGCTACCATTGCTTTTCGGTCGCCGACTGCATATTGATTTTCCTGCCTAAGCCAATCGCCCCACACTTCCTCATTGCTTTCCATTTCTCTGACGGAAATCACCTCTGCACCTTTGCAGGCATTAATAAGCTCGGTCCAATACCTGACATCATGCATGTATTCAAGCTGTTCCGGCGTCCATGACAGCAGCAGTTCCTTCGGCAGATTATGGTGGCAATCTTTTTTCATTCCGGGTAAAGCGATATAAATATACCCTTTGCTTTTTACAAAAGGCAACAGCCTATCGTCCGGATAATTCGGATCCCGCCCGAAATAGTTGTATGAATCAACGCTAACTACGGCGTCAAAGAAATTCTTTTCAAAGGGAAGATTTGTTGCGTCCGCTTTTACAGGTATTATCTCTTTGTTTGTCAAGCCCATTGATTCGAAAAACTCTTTGTTTTCCTCTGGGTCACTCCACAAATCAGCCGCATATACGGTGAAGCCGTATTCTTTTGCAAGAAACACACTTGTCAATCCTTGCCCACTGCCTAAATCGCAGACAATACTGCCGCTTTTGATTTTATGGTTTGACAGCAGTTCTTCCAGCAGCTTGATGGGATTTGGTCCCATAATCTTTTCCTGTAACTTCGGACTGTTGTATTTTTGACTCTTAATGTATTTCAAGACTAACCTCCGATGAAATAAGATACAAGAGCGTTACTTTTCAGATTAATGATTATATGTCAGCTATGGTGCGAAATATCTCTAATTCAGATTTGATACAGCAGAAAAGTAAACGCCCGTTTACTTCTATTATAGTGAACGAGTGTTTACTTGTCAAGCAGTAATATCGCTTTGGTTTAACTTGACAAGTTTATCATGTGCAATTATATTTTTATCAAAAGACACTTACCGATAATTTATCGGTATTTTGATTTGACCGTGAAGACAATAACCGAGAAGATGACAGAAATCAAAAGTCATATTCCCGGTTTTCGAAGGAGTATATTAAAAAAATGAAAATCGTTTTGATACACGGACAGAATCATAAGGGCAGTACATGTATGATATCACGGGAGATTGCCCAAAAGGTTAAAATAAGAGCGAGCGGCGAATCTCCAATAACGGAATTCTTTCTGCCCGAGGCGTTTGACGAGCCCTGCTTGGGCTGTTATTCCTGCTTCAAGAGCGATTTAACCAAGTGCCCGCATTATGAAAAGCTTGAGCCGATAGCTAAGGCTGTTCTTGAGTCCGATCTCCTGATTTTGGATAGTCCCGTATATGTGTATCATGCCACCGGTCAGATGATGAGCCTGCTTGATCACTTCGGAACATGGTGGGTTGTGCACAGTCCCAGACCGGAAATGTGCAAAAAGCAGGCGGTTGCCGTTTCCACAGCCGCGGGCGGCGGCATGAAAAGCACAGTAAAGGACATGGCTGACAGCCTGGAAATGTGGGGAATTTCAAAGGTATATAAGTACGGCGTCGGCGTACAGGCCGTCGGACCTAACGAAATATCGGAAAGGATACTGAAAAAAATACACGGTCATACAGATAGATTGGCGGTTGAAATATGCAGAAATGCAGGCAAATGCAGTATGAACCGGCGAGCGAAAAAATGGTTTAGGCTAATGCGTTTCGCCCACAGGCATTTTGAGCCTATGGAGCCTGATTATTCATATTGGGAGGCTAAAGGCTGGCACGGAAATGCCAGACCCTGGAACGGTTGATATTATGGGATTAATTTGCATGGAAACGCAAAGATTACTTTTGCGCCCCTGGAAAGAAGAGGATGCCGAAAGCTTGTATAAGTATGCATGCGATGTCAGGGTAGGGCCGATTGCCGGGTGGAATCCTCATAAAAGCGTTGAAGAGAGCAGACAGATAATTAAGGATATTCTGTCGGCGGACGGAACATATGCGGTAGTGCTGAAGGAAACAAGCGAACCTGTCGGAAGCATCGGCTTAATGCTCGGCAAAAACAGCAATTTAGACCTATCCGAAAATGAGGCTGAAATCGGATATTGGATAGGAGTTCCTTATTGGGGCCGCGGTTTGATACCCGAAGCAACAAATGAGCTGATACGGTACGCATTTGAAGAACTGAATATTGAAAGGCTATGGTGCGGATACTTCGACGGAAATGAAAAATCCAAGCGCTGTCAGGAAAAATG
>JAQXGK010000096.1 GCA_029006345.1 Bacillota bacterium | reverse complement strand
GCATACCGCGGCAGTCAGAGCGGCTGCGATTATGCCGAGGCGTTTGAAAGCGCCTTCAGAAGAATAATTCTGTGACAGGGAGACAAATGATGATCAAAACCGCTTTTTGCACCTGCGTTCAGCTGGGGCTGAGCTGCATTGAAAAAGTATATGAAATAGGCGGAAAATTTGATTTATTCATAACATATAAGGATGAGAAGGCACGCGACAAATCCGGACGCATATACCTCGACGATATAGCGCGCAAGCACGGCGTGCCGGTACTTAAAATCGATAATATTAATGACCCCGAAGCAATCGAAGCCATCAAAAAACATGAAATCGACTGGCTGTTTATTATCGGCTGGTCTCAGATAGCACACAGAGAAATACTCGAAGCCCCGCATTACGGCTGTATAGGAATGCATCCTATGCTGTTGCCGAAGGGAAGGGGCAGGGCAGCTATTCCGTGGGCAATACTCAAGGGGCTTGATAAGACCGGTGTGACCATGTTCAAACTCGACGAGGGAGTTGATACCGGAGATATAATAGCTCAGGGAAGCGTTGATATAAATGATAATACAACGGCGACAGAGCTTTATTCAAAAATTGATGAGCTTCATACCCGTCTGATAGCGGAAAACTGGACTGATATTGTAAACGACCGCGTAAAGCTGACACCGCAGGACGATTCACAGGCCACCGTTTGGGAAGGCAGAAGACCCGAGGACGGAGAAATAACCTGCAGTATGACTATGCTCGAAGCTGATCGCATGGTGAGGGCCGTGACTCATCCCTATCCCGGCGCCTTTTACAAAACAGAAAACAGTGTTTTGCGAATATGGTCGGCAAAGGTTAATAAGGATAAAGGCTTGATCTGTCTCAAGGACGGATATCTTGAGCCTATTGATTATGAAGAGGAGCATATCCGGAAAGAGGCATTATTATGATACAAGAAAATAGAGTGATAAAGCTATCTCCCCCCGATATAACAGATGAGGAAATACAGGCGGTAGTTGCATCCCTTAAATCCGGCTGGATAACCACCGGGCCTGTTACCAAGCGATTTGAAAAGGAGATTGCGGAATACTGCGGTACAAACCGAGCGGTTTGTCTCAACAGCGCTACGGCTTGTCTCGAGCTGACACTCAGAATTCTGGGAATAGGCGAGGGCGATGAGGTAATAGTTCCCGCTTATACATACACGGCCAGTGCGTCGGTTATAGATCATGTCGGTGCGAAAATTGTCTTTTGCGACTGCGCAAAGGACAGCTATCAAATGGATTATGACCTTCTTCCGGAGTTAATAACAGATAAAACCAAGGCAATTATCGCCGTTGACATCGCCGGTGTAATGTGTGACTATGACAGAATTAAGAAGATTGCCGCTGATAAAGCTGACCTCTACAATCCGAGAACATACATGCAGAAGGCGTTTTCACGGTTGCCGGTTCTTGCAGACGCGGCTCATTCGATAGGCGCAGAACGGGACGGCAAACGCAGCGGTCAGGCAGCTGATTTTACTTCTTTTTCCTTCCATGCGGTCAAAAATGTTACTACCGCAGAAGGAGGAGCAGTTACCTGGCTTCCTATAAACGGCATTTCCGATGACGAAATTTACCGTCAGTATATGCTTCTGTCTCTTCATGGCCAGAACAAGGATGCATTGGCTAAATCCAAGCTCGGCGGATGGGAATTTGATATAGAATGTCTCGGATATAAGTGCAACATGACGGATGTTGCAGCCGCTATAGGCTCTGTTCAGCTCAAGAGATATCCTAAGTTGCTTGAAAGAAGGCATGAGATTGCGAGAATGTACGACGAGGGTCTAAGCGGACTCGGCTGTAAGACGATATCCGAATATACCGACGGCAGTAACCCGAGCCATCATCTATTCCTTGTGCGCGTAAACGGAATCGACTCAAAAATCAGAGACAGTATTTTTTATAAAATGGCGGAGTACGGCGTGGCGACACTTGTTCATTACAAGCCGCTGCCCATGATGTCGGGATATATCAGGAAGGGCTTTGACATCAAGGATTACCCGAACGCCTACGATCAGTACTGCAATGAAATATCGCTTCCGATACATACGCTTATGTCTGACGAGGATGTGAGATATGTAATAGAGTGCTTTAAGAAGGCGCTGTCTGAAGTAATATAAAACGGAGAGACTGTATGAATTCCGATAAGCTTGTATCGGTAATTATACCGACATATAAAAGACCGGACTATCTCGTTCGCGCGGTAGACAGCGTATTGAATCAGACCTATAAAAACGTCGAAGTGGTAGTTGCCGACGATAACTCGGACGGCGACGAGGGAAGACTGGCGACGGAAAAAGTGATGGCGCGTTACTCAGGTGACAGCCGCGTGATATATTGTAAGCACGCTGTCAACAAAAACGGTTCAGCCGCGCGCAACACCGGAATAAAAGCATCTCACGGCGCCTACATAGCTTTTCTCGACGATGATGACGAGATGCTTCCCGAACGAATAGAACTTATGGTATCGAGGTTGGAAAAGATGGGTGCTGAATATGGCGCCTGCTACAGCGATTTTCGCAAGATCATGCCGGGCGGAATATCGCAGACCTGCGGAGAGAACCGGGAAGGCGACCTTCACAGAGCGGCGCTTATGCGCTCCCTGTACTTTTGTCCCGGCTCAAACTTACTGGCGAGAGCGGAGCTTGTCCGTAAAATAGGCGGTTTTGACGAGGATTTTCGCAGAAATCAGGATGTAGAGTTCCTTGCACGGCTTACAAAAATTACAAAGCTCTGTTATGTCGATAAGCTTACATTAATAATTCACTATGAAGACCACTCTGCCGGAACGAGAATGTCTTACCAGCAGCTGGTAGATATAGATAATTTCTTTCTTAAGAAATTTGAAGGCGACATATCCGAGCTTTCCAAGCGCGATTCCCGTCGCATTAAGAGCTATTTTGCGCTTGAAAGATTACGCTACGCCATTCCCCGCCATAAGACGGGGGACGCTCTTGCAAACTGCATTCGCTCCGGTGTAGGGCCGATTATTTTTATTCGCTACTGTTTTTATGTGCTGCGGCGCATGATTACAAAAAAGTCTTTCGGTTTTCGCATATGAAATATTAACGGAATAAGTAAAATACAGGCAGGATAACAATGACTAATACCGTTGTCAACAATGTAAATGCTGTAAATGTGACGCGCACGTCCGCAAAAAAGAAATTTGATGTGCTGACAGTCATTAAAGCGCTGATATACATTCAGATACTGAATATTTACTGCGTACGCGCCGTAGTCGGCGCGTATATTCCGTACTGCACACAGTTGACGGGTGTAGCCGCAATAGCGCTGATGCTGTATCATATGTGGACAAGGCATGTTAAATTCAGCTTTCTTTTTACTAAGCCCATGATGTTCTGGCTTGTTTTCATTGTTTACAGCGTCGTATGCGCGCTCGGCGCTACAAATTCTCTGACGTCGATTCTTGATTTTGTTGAAAAATATGCTTTTATAATAATAGTTTGCTATATCTGTTACTATGAGCGCGATCTGTCATTTCCGTTTCAGCTTGCTATTGTAATATCATTCTTTTGTTCCGTTATATCCTTTACAAATTCCGGTAGCTTAAACGACAGAAACTCACTTTCCGATGTAACTAGCACGAATGAAATGGGAAATATAGCCATGACGGGCTTTGTATGTATTCTGTTCTATAAACCCGATAAAAATATACTCGGCAATCAGATAGTCAGAACTGTTCTCATGATATGCTATCTTATTGCCGTCGTGCTGACGGCTTCGAGACAAAGCCTGCTACTAATGATGATGGCGTTTGTTTTCCGCGTGTTTTTATGCCATAGACCTGCCGATAAGAGAAAAGCGGGCGGGATAAAGCTGAGTCAGGTGTTTTTCTGCTTGATATCAGTTGCTATAATACTGATAATTGTCTATAAATATTTTCCGGTGTTTTATGAGACAAAGCTTTACAGCCGTCTAGCAGGTACAAATACCGCAACCGATGTTTCCGACAACGCGCGCTTAATGCTGTATAAAAACGGTTTAGCGCTGTGGAAGCGGCACCCGTACTTCGGCGTCGGCTATAATTTCGTCAGAAATTATATCGGTTATTCTCATTCCACATACATTGAAATACTGGCAGGTTCGGGATTTATCGGCTTTATTTTCTTCTTTGGCGCTTTTGTATCACTGATTGCAAATCTCATACGAAGATGGAGCGCTTCGCCTGTCGGCTCGGTGTCACGTTTTAATGCGAAATACATGATTTGTCTTTGCGGAATAATTATGGTGCTTGCCGCTACCCGGGCGGTTCACTACTATATCATTTCTATGCTGTTGATTGCGATATTGTTTACGTATGACTCAATTATCCGCTCTGACGATCCGGA
>JAQXGK010000095.1 GCA_029006345.1 Bacillota bacterium | reverse complement strand
ATACACACCTAAAGGTGTGATGATATACAGCCCTGACGGACTGATGAGATACAAGGGCGACAAGTCGCCCTTGATGATATGCCATTGCTTTCGCAATGGATAAAAAAATAGACTTGCAAAAGCAAGTCTATTTTTTGGTGGGGGAAGGTGGATTCGGACCACCGAAGTCAGTGACAACAGATTTACAGTCTGCCCCCTTTGGCCGCTCGGGAATTCCCCCATATGGAGCTGGTGAAGGGAGTCGAACCCCCAACCTGCTGATTACAAATCAGCTGCTCTGCCATTGAGCCACACCAGCATTGTATTATGACGGCAACGACAGTCGCCGCTTTCTTGCGACGGACTACATTTTATCATATGTATCCGACTTTGTCAACACAAAATCCAATTCTTTTTTTGTTTTTTTGTATCCGGCAAAGTGCTCCGAAAAAAAGCGAAACCGAACGACGAAATGAGAGATAAAGCGCCCTCTTTTGAATTGACTTTGACCCGTCCCCGTGCTATAATAAACTGATTTGGTATATCAATTTTTTAGCAGAGGATAATGTCGGATGATTATACTTGGCGTCGACCCCGGAATAGCGACAGTCGGCTACGGCGTGCTGGAATATGACAAATACAAATTCCGCTTTATCGACTGCGGCATTATCTCCACTCCCGCCGGTATGGCGGTGGAGGACAGGCTTGTGGCGGTACACGAGGGCGTGCTGTCGCTCACCGGGCACTACAAGCCGAATTGTATGAGTATAGAAGAGCTTTTCTTCCATACAAACCAAAAGACAATAATCAACGTTGCACAGGCGCGCGGAGTAATCCTGCTCGCGGCACGAAAGGCCGGAATACCGATATACGAATATACGCCCCTGCAGGTAAAAACGGTAGTGACCGGATACGGCAGAGCGGAAAAACGGCAGGTAATGGAAATGGTTCGGCTGACGCTCAAGCTCGATCGCGTTCCTAGACCGGACGACGCCGCCGACGCACTGGCGCTCGCCATCTGCCATGGCTACAACAGCTCATCTAAGCTCAACGGAATCAACCGTCCGATTGCGGCAAGACGAACGGGAGGAAAATAAATGTTTCAGTACATAAGCGGAAAAGTCGCCGAAGTAGGCGGAGGTAAAGCCGTGATCGACGTTAACGGCGTCGGTTTTCTGCTGCAGATAAGCGATACTACCGCAGGGCAGCTCGCGGCGGCCTCAGACGGCAATGCAAAAGTCTACACCTACATGAATGTGCGCGAAGATTTGATAGAGCTATACGGATTTGCCGCTTTGAGCGAATTAGACACCTTCCGCATGCTTATCGGAATATCCGGAATAGGACCGCGAGCGGCGCTCGCCATACTCTCGGTTCTGTCTCCCGAAAAATTTGCGCTCTGCGTCCTGAGCGATGACGCAAAAAGCATTTCTGCGGCGCAGGGCGTCGGTCTGAAGACTGCGCAGAAAATCATACTCGAGTTAAAGGACAAAATATCAAAGGCACAGATTCCGACCGGTTCAAAGGCGCGCGACGCCTTCCGCGAAAGCGTACAAATCGCGCCGAGCGGTCAGGACGGCGTTCTTTCCGAGGCCGTTAACGCGCTCTGCGTGCTCGGATACACAAGAATCGAAGCCGCAGAGGCACTCAGCCGCGTAGCTAGTGACGGTATGCCTCTCGAAAAGCTGATTCGCGAGGGACTGCGCCAGCTTAATACAGACAAATAACCGCCAAAAGCAATTTAGGCGCGGCTGAATACACGATTGCGTATGAAAGGCAGAAGCAAGCATGAGTGACAATTTCTTTGACAGCGATTTTGAAAACCGCATAGTTTCCTCTTCTCTTACCAGTGACGACAAAGATACGGCGGAGGAAATTTCGCTGAGACCGACCACCTTTGACGACTATATCGGTCAGGAAAAGGTCAAGGAGAACCTGAAAATATTCATAGAAGCCGCCAAAAGGCGCGGCGAAGCGATAGATCACATTCTTTTGTACGGACCTCCCGGTCTCGGAAAAACGACGCTCTCCCATATAATAGCAAACGAGCTCGGAGTCAATCTGCGCATCACCTCCGGCCCGGCTATTGAAAAGCAGGGCGACCTCGCGGCGCTTTTATCAAGTCTCGAGGACAGAGATGTGCTGTTTGTCGATGAGATTCATCGGCTTAACCGCACGGTAGAAGAAATACTCTATCCCGCAATGGAGGACTATGCTCTCGACATAATCATGGGCACGGGTCCGGCGGCGCGAAACATCCGTATTCCGCTTGAAAAATTCACGCTCATCGGCGCGACAACGCGCGCAGGACAGCTGACCGCACCGCTGAGAGATCGCTTCGGAGTCGTTCTCAGACTGGAGCTTTATTCGCCGGAGGAGCTGGCAAAAATAGTCACCCGCAGTGCAAGCATACTCGGAATCGACATACACCCGGACGGAGCCTTCGAAATTGCCCGCCGTTCGCGCGGAACGCCGCGTATAGCAAACAGGCTTCTCAAGCGAGTACGCGACTTTGCACAGGTGCTGGGAAACGGCACCATAGACCGCGAGATTGCCGACCGCGCCCTTGAGCGGCTCGAGGTCGACGAACTGGGACTTGACAACATGGACAAGCGATTGCTCAGGGCGATAATACAGAATTTCGACGGCGGTCCGGTCGGTCTCGAAACAATAGCGGCGACTATCGGTGAGGAAGCGGTAACTATCGAGGACGTCTGCGAACCGTATCTTATGCAGATAGGCTTTTTGGGACGGACACCGCGAGGCAGATGCGCCACCTCGTCCGCTTATCGCCACCTCGGTCTCAAGCCTCCGAACAGCAACCCGGCGCAGGTCGCGATAGATGAAACAATAGACAAATAACAAGGATAACCTGATTATATGTGGACAAGCAATACGCTCGGTGAATACGAGCTTCTCGACGCCTCCGACGGAGAGCGGCTGGAAAGATGGGGCAAATACCTGTTGATCCGTCCCGACCCTCAGATAATATGGAAGGGCATACGCAAAAGCCCGCTTTGGAAAAAGGCGGACGCGAGGTACTCGCGTTCCTCGACGGGAGGCGGCAGCTGGGACATCAAAAAGCTTCCCGACAAATGGAATGTGAGAGTGGGAGAATTTACATTTCTTATAAAGCCGATGGGCTTCAAGCATACCGGAGTATTCCCCGAGCAGGCCGCAAACTGGGAATGGTCAGGCAATCTGATTAAGAACGCCGGACGTCCGATATCCGTTCTGAATCTTTTCGCATATACCGGCGGTGCGACCGTCGCTTGTGCCAAGGCAGGCGCCAGCGTGGTTCACGTTGACGCGGCGAAAAATATGGTAGCGCAGGCAAAAACCAATATGGCGCTCAACGGTCTTGAAAACGCGCACTGCCGTTACATAGTTGACGACTGTGAAAAATTCGTCGCACGGGAAATACGACGCGGAAACCGTTACGACGCGATAATTATGGACCCTCCATCTTACGGCAGAGGCCCCGGCGGCGAGGTCTGGAAGCTTGAGGACAACATTTTCTCGTTTCTGACCGAAGCGGTAAAGCTAATGTCGGACGACCCGCTGTTCTTTCTGATAAACTCGTATACGACCGGACTTTCCGGCAGCACGATGGCGTATATGCTGTCGGCGCTTTCCGCAAATCGCGGCGGACGGGTAGAAGCCGATGAGCTCGGCATTAAGGTCTCAAGCAGCAATATGTGTCTCCCCTGCGGAGCAAGCGCAAGATGTGTATTCAACTGATATAAAGGTGAAAATGAACCCGATAATTGTTACTGAAAATCTGAATTTTGAATATCCCGCCGAAGAGGGCATGGGAAACCGACGGAATCTCGCCGCTGTCGAGAATGTAAACATCTCGATCGAGAAAGGCAGCTTTGTCGCGGTGCTCGGGCACAACGGCAGCGGCAAATCGACGCTCGCCAAGCTTATGAGCGGAGTATTGACACCGACAAGCGGCAGGGTAACCGTCAACGGACTGGATACCGCCGACGATAAAAATCTCATGAATATAAAAAAGACGGTCGGCATGGTATTTCAGAACCCCGACAACCAGCTTGTCGCTACGGTAGTGGAGGAGGACGTCGCATTTGCGCCCGAAAACCTCGGACTGCCGCCGGCAGAAATACGCGAGCGCGTGAAAAACGCTCTCGAAACCGTCGGCATGAGCGACTACGCAAAGCAAGCTCCGCACCGACTCTCCGGCGGTCAGAAGCAGCGCGTAGCCATAGCCGGAATAATAGCCATGCTGCCGGAATGCATAATCTTTGACGAATCCACTGCCATGCTCGACCCGACCGGCCGGCGCGAAATAATGGACACCATTAAAAAGCTCAACCGGGAAAAAGGCATTACGGTAATACTGATCACTCACTACATGAACGAAGCTGTTGAAGCAGACCGAGTCATAGTAATGAACGACGCGCAGGTAGAAATGGACGGCAGCCCGCACGAGATTTTCTCTCAGGTCGAACGGCTGTGGCAGATCGGACTGGACGTGCCGCAGAGCACGGAGCTTATTCATATGCTCAAGAAGTATCCGCAGTTTGCGGAGATTCCGGACGGGCTGCTTGACGAGGACAGCGCCGCAGACGCGATAATAAAAGTATTCAGGAAAGAAAACAAACTGTCATGACAGATTTAACCTTAAAGGATGTATCATATATCTACGGCGAAGGCACGCCCTTTCGCAAGGTCGCGCTCGACCGCGTCAGCCTCTGCTTTCACGCCGACAGAATAACAGGTCTTATCGGACACACGGGCAGCGGCAAATCGACGCTTGCGATGCTGCTCAACGGCTTATACCGCCCCAACTCGGGCGAAATACTCATAGGCGATCAGAATATATGGGAGAACCCCAAGGAAATATCAAAAATCCGATTCCGGGTAGGCCTGGTATTTCAGTATCCCGAATACCAGCTGTTTGAAGAAACAGTCTACAAGGATATCGCCTTCGGCCCGACAAATATGGGCGTCTCGGGCGAAGAACTCGACCGGCTTGTAAGAAGCGCCGCCGAATTCACAGGAATCGAACCCGCCATGCTCGACAAGTCCCCCTTCGAACTCTCCGGCGGGCAAAAGCGCAGAGTCGCTATAGCCGGCGTGCTGGCCATGGACCCTGAGGTCATCGTGCTTGACGAGCCTGCTGCCGGTCTCGATCCCAAGGGGCGCGAGGAAATACTGGGCAGACTGAAGCACTATCAGCGAGAACAGCACAAGACGGTAGTTTTGATCTCTCACAGTATGGAGGACATGGCTCACTATTCGGACGACTTAGTAGTAATGAAAAACGGCAAGGTGCTGACAAGCGGCACGACAGGCGAGGTTTTCTCGCGCTTGGACGACATCCGCTCGGCCGGCCTGGAAGCGCCGCAGATTTCAAAGCTCGCGGAAAAGCTGATTGCCGCCGGCATTAAAATCCAGCCGCCGATATATACCGTGGAGGCGGCAAAGGAAGCTATACTGCGCGCCGTTTCGGAAAATCAGGAAAAATAATAATTAAGGAAAACCATCTTAAATGTTAAAAGATATAACCCTCGGACAATTCTTTCCGGGCAATTCCGTGCTTCACCGCATGGACCCGAGAATGAAAATAATACTGCTCATCGTATACCTCGTTGGCGTATTTTTCGCAAAAACCTTCCTTGCGTTCGGTCTTCTGATGATATTTGTAGCGGCAATTTGCCTGATGTCGCGCATAAACTTCAAGGTAATTATCAAGTCGCTCAAGCCGATACTTTTTATAATAGTATTTACGGCGATCATCAATATTTTCTGGACAAAAGGCGACACGCTGCTCGTTTCATGGGGTATAATCCATATATACGCCGAGGGACTGCGCGCGGCGCTGTTCATGATACTCAGAATAACGGCGTTAGTGGTCGGAACCTCTGTTATTCTCTCATATACAACAAGCCCGGTGGCAATGACCGACGCGCTCGAGCGTTTGCTCTCGCCTCTTGCCAAAATAAAGGTGCCGGTTCATGAATTCTCTATGATGATGTCGCTGGCACTGCGCTTTATCCCCACACTGGTCGAGGAAACCGAAAAAATACTCAACGCACAAAAGGCGCGCGGCGCGGATTTTGAATCCGGCGGACTGGTACGGCGCGCAAAGGCGTTTGTTCCTATACTCGTCCCGCTCTTTTTCTCGGCATTCCGCCGTGCAGACGAGCTGGCGGTCGCTATGGAATGCCGACTGTATCACGGCGGGAACGGCAGAACCCGAATGAAGGAGCTTCACCTCTCTTCGCTCGATTTTGCGGCGGCGGCAGTCACCTTGCTGGGACTCGCAGGAATAATACTCATAAACAAAGTGGGTATATAACGATATGGAAACCGGAGCAGGCAGAGTCAAACTGACAATAGCATACGACGGCACGCGATATCACGGGTGGCAGGTGCAAAAAAACGCCGACACCGTTCAAAAGCGTCTCGGCGACGCGCTTTGCGGTCTTTTTAATGAAAAGATCGACGTCACCGGCTGCAGCCGAACGGATTCCGGTGTTCACGCCCTCGGCTTTTGCTGTCACTTTGACAAAAGCTCCCCCTTCCCGACCGCGCATCTGCCCGCCGCGCTCAACGCCCGGTTGCCGCAGGATATATCGGTGCTCAAGGCCTCAGATGTGCCCGGCGACTTTCACGCACGCTACGACTGCAAATCGAAAACCTACCGTTACCTGATATACAATTCATCTGAAAGAAGTCCGTTTTACATAAACCGAGCCGAATTTTTCAGCGGAAGTCTCGACATCGGAAAAATGCGCTCCGAGGCAGAATCTCTTATCGGAACTCACGATTTCCGCGCGTTTATGGCGACGGGCTCGAAAATCGAGGATACTGTAAGGACAGTTTACTCCGTCAGCCTTGAAAAAGCGTCGGAGTTAATATGTTTCGAAATATGCGGCGACGGTTTTCTCTACAACATGGTACGCATTATTGCCGGGACACTGATAGACGCGGGCCGCGGCAAAGCCAAAATGCCGATGTCGGATATTATAAGCTCCCGCCGACGCGAAAACGCCGGGAAAACGGCGGCGCCCTGCGGACTTTACTTAAAACAAGTTACATACTGAGCCTGATACGAAAGGAAAAAGAAGTGGCAAAGCATTTGAAAAAAAAGAATAAAAAGCCGCTCGAACGCGAAGCCTCAATCAACCTGACGTCAGACAGTGAACAGGAAGTTGAGACGCTGCCTGACAGTGAGCATGTGGAAAAATACAAGGCAAAATCAAAAAAGCTCAAGATTGTCAAGGCAGTCCTCCTTATGGTTACGGTGCTGTTCATTCTCGGTGGCTTCTCGATCTTCCGCGACGATATTTCCATCGACGGTCTGCGCTACCTTTTCAAATACTTCGATATCAGCAGTTCGCACCTGTCAGATGATACCGTAGAACTCAATATAAATACCGAAAACAGTATGAAAAGCGGCATATACCGCAGCGGAATAGCCGTACTTAAAACAAGCTCTTTTGAAATATACGATTATTCCGGCGAAAAAATCTTAGACGACAGGCTTTCATTTACCAATCCCGAGATGGTTATCGGTGGAAAATACATACTGGTCTATGATATCGGCGGCAAAACCGCGCGCATTTACAACACCTATTCCCTTTTGTGGGAAGAAACCTACGACTATCCTATCACAAGCGCCGACATCAACGACAACGGCTTCTTCTGCGTCGCAACCGGAGAAAAGGGCTACAACTCGGTGGTTTATGCCTACAACAACAGCTTTGAAAAGATTTACCGCTGGGTCTCGGGCGACAAATATGTGCTCGATGTCAGCTACTGCGGGTCATCCGCTTCGCGCTTTGCGGTGGCGGCATTCAAGTCCGATAACGGCGACTATGTAAGCGATGTTTACATTTTTGATACAGAAGAGGAACAGCCGGTCTATCAGGAAACCCGCAACGACGAGCTTGTGATAGATGCGCAGTATTCAGATGCCGATTCGCTGAAACTGTTGAGCGACAAGCGCTTTACCGTCATTAATCCGAACGGAGAAAGCGAAGCTGTCGAGACTTCCTTTGCCGAAGAAAGCCTCAAAATGTTCTGTTTCGGGGAAAACTACTCCGCTTTTCTCGTAAACGAGAGTATAATCGGTCAGTCAAACCAACTGCGTTGCTTTGACGCAAACGGCAATATGGTTTACTCTTCGGAAATCAACGCGCAGGTGCTCGACCTGAAAATATACGATAACTGCATATTTGCGCTGACTACAGGCAAGCTGTACGCGCTTAATCCGGAAACCGACAATGCCTCTGAGTATGAAATCGACAAGGATCTCAAGCAAATATTGCCGATAAGTGAAAATTCGATGGCTCTTGTCGGCGACGAACGAATTTCATTTCTGATAACAGACTGATTATCACGAATTTTTCACAGTGTTTTGCTATAAAATAAGTTAGCAAAAAACAACGAAAGGATTTTGACATGAACATTATTCTCGATCTATCCATAATAGTAATAATCGTGCTGTCGGTCATTCTCGGTATCCGCCGCGGCTTCGTAAAGTCGATTCTTCACTTTTTCGGCGGAATAGCAAGCTTTGTTCTGGCCTTCATTTATACTGACCGTCTTGCCTCATTTATTGAAAACAAATTTGTCTTCGGCTTTCTCAAGAGCAAGGTATCGGACGCAATCACCTCGATTTCGGGACAACCCATCGACAAGGCGGATGTTTCCGCATTGGTTGCCGACAGGCAAACCGACTTTATGAATTTTCTTGACAAATACGGAGTGTCCGGCGAAACAGCGGCAAACAATCTCTCAAATTCTGCCGGCAAATCCATGGCGGATATAAACGACTCCTTTTCTTCCTTTGTGGCCGAGGGTCTGTCGCACACCGTTTCATATGTAATCGCCTTTGTGCTGATTCTGATTGCGGCGTGGATCGCCATAAGACTGCTGATTTGGCTTTCGGACATCATCTTTAAGCTTCCGGTGCTTCATCTTTCCAACAAGGCGCTCGGCGTTATCTTCGGCGCGCTGGTCGGAGTACTGATAGCCTTTGTATTTGCGGCGGCAGTAAATTACCTTATACCGTATCTGCAGTCGACAGATTCAGCCTTTGTAAGCTCGATAAATGCCGATGACACTGTCCTCTTCAAGATGTTTGTGTCGATAAACCCGCTTATGTCCGTCTTAGGCCGTTTGATTTAACAGAGTAAATTATTAATGCTTCCACTCCGAAAGGACACATAAACAGTTATGAAACTACTCAAAAAGCAATCTATCCCGAACTATCTCACATTTTTCAGAATGATACTCGTGCCGGTGTATATCACGCTGTACTGCATGCAGCACTACCGTCTTTCCGGAGCGGTATTCCTGCTCGCGGGCATAACCGACGTTGTCGACGGCTACATCGCACGCAGAAACAACTGGGTTACCGATATCGGCAAGCTGCTCGACCCACTGGCAGACAAGCTCATGTGCATTTCCGCGGTGACCTGCCTTACATGGGTAGGAGAGCGCGATCCGCATCTGCCGTTTTGGATATTCATAATAATCGTAGTTAAGGAGCTGCTGCAAATTTCGGGAGCGGCGCTTATTCTCGGAGAAAAAAAGATATATGTCCATTCGAGATGGTACGGCAAGGTCTCAACGGTCATACTGTATATAGTAATTCTCTCGGTCACCTTCTGCGAAGACATCAAAGCCGCGTTCGGCGAACAGCTCCTCACTCAGAACATAATCGATATAATGTGCGCCGTATCGGTAGCTATAATGATATTTACCTTCATCAGCTACGCGTTCGACTACAGAAGCGCCTCTAAAATGGATTCCGATCCTATAAAAATCCAGGAGCTGGATGAGAAGCTCGACGAAAAGAAGGAAGCAGAGCTCGACCGCAAGATTGACGAGCGCATAGACGAAAAGCTTCAAAGCATTAACAAAAATCAAAAGTAAAACGGGAGTAAAACCGAATGTTGAAACTTTGCTCGAGATGCAAGCAGCGCCCGGCTGTTGTTTACATCAACAAAATTAACGGCGATAAGGTAGAAAGCGAGGGACTCTGCATCAAATGTGCAAAGGAGCTCGGCATAAAGCCGTTCTCTGACTATATAGAAAAGATGGGCATCAGCGACGACGATATCGAACAGATGGAGGAGCAGATGCAGGAAATGCTCGGCGACAGCGCCGAGGGACTCTTGGGCGATATGTCGGACGACAGTCCCAACAGCACCGCTCCGTCGCTCGACCTGAAAAACATTTTCGGAGGCTCTATGCCGATACCCGCCCCAGACAAGGGCGAAAACTCAAAAGCCGGAGGCAGGGGAAAAAGAGCCGACGGTACCGTCAAGCCGTCCCGAAAGAATCTTAACGCCTTTTGCCTCGATCTTACCGCAAAAGCGCGCGAGGGCAAGCTCGACAGAGTGATCGGACGCGACAAGGAGCTCAACCGCCTGATTCAGATACTCTGCCGCAGACAAAAGAATAACCCGTGCCTTATCGGCGAACCGGGAGTAGGCAAAACGGCGATAGCGGAAGCGCTCGCGCAAAAGATAGCAAGCCGCGACATTCCCTACCGCTTGCAGGACAAGGAGGTATTTGTCCTCGATATGACTGCCCTTGTTGCCGGAACTCATTTCCGCGGTCAGTTTGAGAGCCGAATAAAAGCGCTGGTTGACGAAATAAAGAATATCGGCAACATCATACTTGTTATTGACGAGGTCCACACAATTGTCGGCGCGGGGGACGCCGAAGGCGGCATGAATGCGGCAAATATATTAAAGCCCGCTCTCAGCCGCGGAGAATTGCAGGTAATAGGCGCGACTACACTCGCCGAATATCGCAAATATATTGAAAAAGACCAGGCGCTTGAGCGCAGATTTCAGCCGATAGTAGTGCGCGAGCCCTCGATGGACTCGTCTGTAGAGATATTAAAGGGCGTGAAGCACTACTACGAAACCCACCACGGACTGAAAATACCGGATTCGGTGCTCAGACAAGCCGTTGTTCTCTCGGAGAGATACATTACCGACCGTTTTCTTCCGGACAAGGCGATCGATCTGCTGGACGAAGCCTGCGCCGGGCTGTCTCTTTCCAGCGACATCATCAACCGTATTGACCAAATCAATGCCGAACTGCGGGAGATACGCGCACGGATAGACTCTCTCGAATCAGTTGAGCAGCCGACCGACGACACCTATGCCCGGCTCGCCGAATGCAAGACAAGCGAAGCGCGGCTTATGGACGAACTGAAAATACTCTCACAGCAACGCGACGGGATAGAGCTGAGCGAGAATGACCTCGCACGGGTCATCGAAGCCTGGACCGACATTCCTGCGGCAAGTATTACTCAAAATGAATTTGACAAGCTCAATCGGCTTGCAGACAAACTGCACACACGCCTTGTCGGTCAGGATAAGGCAATCGATGCCGTCTGCCGCGCCATCAAGCGTTCGCGTACCGGAGTCAGCGCTAAAAGAAAGCCGACCAGCTTTATATTTGCGGGGCCGACGGGTGTCGGCAAGACAGAGCTCGTAAAACAGCTTGCGCGCGAGCTTTTCAACTCGCCGGAGTCTCTTATACGTCTCGATATGTCGGAGTTTATGGAGAAGCACTCGGTAGCGCGCATTATCGGAGCGCCTCCCGGATATGTCGGCTACGACGACGCAGGACAGCTTACCGAAAAAATCAGACGCAAGCCCTACTCGGTAATCCTGTTTGACGAAATAGAAAAGGCACATCCGGATGTAATGAATATTCTTCTGCAAATTTTGGATGACGGCAGAATCACCGACGCTCACGGCAAAGAGGTCAACTTTGAAAACACCATAATAGTAATGACTACAAATGCCGGAAGCGACATAAAATCCGGCAGTGCCGGCTTCTCCCGAAGCGAATACGGTGCCGACGAAGAAAAAACCAAAAAGGCGCTTGACGAATTTCTTCGTCCGGAATTTATCAACCGCGTAGATGAGATTATCACCTTCAACCGTCTCGGCACCGAGGAGTTTGCCCGAATTGCGGAAATTCAGCTTTCCGACCTTACGGACGCCCTCGCCGAACGCGGCATCGCCGTTTCCTATACTCCGGAGGTACCTGCCCTCATCGCCGAAAAGTCATTCAGCCGCAAATACGGTGCGCGCAATCTGCGCCGCTTCATTCAGACAGAAATTGAGGACAAGATAGCCTCCGGCATTATAGACAGCTACAGCAAAAACATCAGTACCTGCACCCTCTCTGTCGAGGGCGACGATATAGCCGTTTTACTCTCATAAATCAGCTTTCGCGGAAAGGTGTGAACAGTAACAAATGAATCTGCTTGAGGTCGATCTCAAAAAGCTTTTGCGTGTGCTGGGCACCGATCCCGAAAAGGGGCTGTCACGCTCACAGGTTCTTAAAAACCGCGAGGATTTCCCGGCATCCAATCGCTCAATGTCCCCCCGCAACAGGATAAAAAGTGTATTCTTCAGGGTGTTCGGCGATGCGATAATGATACTGTTTATCGTACTGTCGCTTATTTCCGCTCTTCAGCACAGAAGCGAATTCGCATTTGATGCGCTTTTGATAATGCTGGTCGGTTACGGGCTCTTCCTCGTATTTTCATACCGTTATATTTTGCGTGTGACGCAAAATATTGACCGTTACCGGCCGTTCTGCCGTGTAAAGAGAGGCGGAAAGACCGTAAAAATACGAGTCTCAAATTTAGTGCCCGGCGATATTTTGCTTGTGTCCGGCGGCGAGAGAGTGCCGTGCGACGGAATTATACTCAAGCAGGAATCACTGCGGGCGTACGAGCAGCATATTACCGGAAACAGCGAGCCGGTAATCAAAAAAACACACGAAGATTCCGTCAGCATCAAGGACTGTCCGTATTTTGACTGCATTTTATTTGCAGGGACCGTGATTCTGTCCGGAGAGGCGGAGCTTATTGTCTGCAACCTCGGAAACGATATCTTTGACAAGGGCTCGGACGGCGCAAGACGGCAGTCGGATAGCATGCCGAAGGCTTACGAAACCGCGTCGTTTATATCCAAGCAGCTTTCACTCGTATGGATACTTGTATCCTTTGTAATCTTCCTTATCGGTATTTCCTGCCGGCAGGAAGCTTTCAGAATGTTTTGCTATGTCTGCACGCTGGTAGTGGCAGCACTGCCGAGCCTTATCACCGTACTCTCCGAGCTCGCGGTAGCCATACGGTTAAACGCCCTCATGAAAAAGGGCTGTATTATCAAGAACATGGCGGCGGTTGACAAGCTGTGCGACACCAATGTTATATCAGTCAACGACAACCGCTTTTTCATCCACTCGCATCCTATTCCCTGCACATACTACATAGGATATGAACAGCAGGATTTCAATACAAATCCCGACGGCGCGTATTGGCTGCTTACCTACTGTATTATGACGGCTTCCGATCCGAACAGTCAGGCGCGTGAGCTTTTCTGCAACGGAAAGAGCATTGACCGTGCGCTTGCCGAAGCTGCCGCAAATCTCGGTATAAAGCAAAAAAGGGTGGAAAAAAATCACCCGACCGTCAAGCGCAAAAGCTTTGACCCGACGCTTGGATTTTCCTGTAATGTTTCTCACAGAGGCAAGGATTTTCTCTTTGTGATACGCGGAGTGCCGGACGAGGTAATCTCACGATGCAGCTACATTGAACGCAACGGCGAAAAAGTGGAAATGACCGAGGTAATGCGCGAGCGCATACTCGGTGCCAACAGCGATATGACCGCCTCCGGGCAATATGTTTGCGCACTCGCCAAAAAGACCTATCGCGCTCTTCCGTCCGCCAGAACCGCCGACTGCTGTGTGAATATGGTATTTATAGGGCTCGTCGGACTTTATACCCCCATCAGGACAACTGCCGCAAAGGCAGTCAACAGCTGCGTAAAGGCAGATATTTCGGTTCTTATAATGACACGGGATCTGCCTGACGTTACGCTCGGACTCGCGCACAATATTTCCCTTTTTGAAAAAGGTGACCGAAAGAAAGCTCTTACCGAATCGGATTTGTCCGCCATGGACAGAGGGGTATTTCTCGCGGATCTGAAAAAATACAAGCTTTTCAGTTCTCTTTCGGCACAATCCAAAAAGGATATAGTAGAATTGCACAAGCAGTCGGGCGATATAGTGACAATGGTAACGGAAGGGATCGCCGATACCCCCGTTCAAACGCAAGCCGATATCTCGGTCGTATCCGCAGGCGAAAAAACACCCGCTGTGCGGGACAACGCCGACCTTCTTCTGACTGACGATAACTTCGATGTCCTTCCGGAATGTATAAAAACATCGCGTTCAATTTACAATAATATCCTGCATCTTTTGCAGTACATCATGACAATGCAGTTCGTGCTTCTCTTCCTGCCCACCGTCTTTCTCATAATTGAAAAAACAACCGTCCTCAATCCTGCGGCAATAGTGCTTTTCGGCGTTGCGGTAATTCTGCCGACGGCGATAATGCTGATTTTAGACCGCGGAGACCCGCAAAAGCTTACGCACACTCCGGGAGAGGAGGCGGCAAAGTTCAATATCTACAACCTTGTTATGGTACCGCTTTTCTCAAGCGCGGCAGTCATTCTGTCATCTGCAATATCCTACCGCGTCGCATATTTCCTGACCTCCGCCGCCTCTTCGGCGACCTCCGCGACGGTAATTACTCTGTTTATGTCCTCAGTGCTTATCGCATTTTCGCTCAGAACGGAAAATACGCTGTTCTCAAAGGGCGAAGCGCGCACCGTCAACCCGTGGCTTATAGCTTTGACCGCGGTAATGGCGCTTTTCTGCGCGGTTGTAACAGGCCCGGCGCCTGTAAAAGGTTTGATAAACACCGCCGGCATAGGAATAAAGACAGCTGTCTTTTCCTCGTGCCTGTGTTTATTACCGCTCGCCGTGTGCGAGCTTATAAAAATAGCAGTACGCTATGCAAAAACTACGAAAGGAGATAACCAAGATGAAGGAAGTAACTAAGGATACGCTCATAGGCGATATGCTTGACTACGACATGGAGATCGGCAAATTTCTGCTTGAAATCGGAATGCACTGTCTCGGCTGCCCCTCGTCAAGAGGAGAGACCATAGAGCAGGCCTGCATGGTTCACGGCACCGATACCGACGAGCTTGTCGAGAAAATCAACGCTTACCTTGCCTCAAAGTAAGCAAGAATCGAGGATTCAGTATTATGGAACTGACACCGCGACTCGAAGCTGTTGCGGCTTTTGTCGATGCCGGCTCTACAGTAGCCGACATCGGCACTGACCATGCGCTTCTTCCCATCGCGCTGATACAGCGCGGACGCTGCCGTCATGCAATACTAACCGACATCCGCAGAGGACCTCTCGAAACGGCACGGGAAAACGTGCGCGCCGCCGGACTTTTGCCGATGGCTGAATTTTACCTTACTGACGGAATAAAAGAAATTCTTCCGCTTCATCCCGACTGCTACATAATAGCCGGAATGGGCGGTGAAACCATAGCCGGAATACTGTCCGTCGAGCTGACGCGGTATCTTTCCGGAGTTAAACTGATTCTCCAGCCGATGACAAAGCAGCGTGAACTGAGAGAATTTCTGACGACCAACGGATTTCATATCAATACCGAAGTGCTCGCCCGGGAAAAGGAACGGATTTACACAATTATGTGTTGTTGCTTTGACGGAAAGGGCGAGGAATATACAGAGCTTGAACTCACCTGCGGAAGGCATGAGCTTGAAATGACAGACTCAGCCGCCGCGGATTATCTCGAAGGAGTCAAGCGTCAGCTCGAGCGTCAGTATTTCGGCCGAAGGCTGGCGCACACAGATACCGACGCCGACAGACAGCTTCTCGAAGCGCTCGGAAAGCATATAGAACAACTGAAGGCGGCATTAAATAATGAAAATAACTGATATATATACATATCTTTCGGAATTGTACCCCGAATCTCTGAGACTCGACTGGGATAACGACGGCATAATGCTCTGCCCCGATACAAACGCCGAAATCAGCGGCGTGCTGACAGCGCTCGATGTTACCGACGAGGCAATATCGGAAGCAGAGCGGCTGGGCTTCAACCTTATTTTAACGCACCACCCGCTGATATTTCACAAGCTGTCAAGTCTCGACGCAGAAAAACCTCATGAAGCGCTTATAATCAAGCTAATCAAAAAAGACATTTCGGTGATATCACTTCATACGCGCTTCGACCGTGGGGCAAACGGCCTGAATGACGGACTTTGCGCCGCTCTCGGCTTTTCTCCTCACGGCGTTTTCGGGCTTGCGGAGGACGGTTTTTCACTCGGCAGAATCGTCACTTCCGACAGAAAAGTGAGCGGATGCGAGCTGGCGCATGACGTAGCCTCGCGCCTGAGTGCCGGCGTGCGGCTTTTCGATGCCGGCAGGCCAATACAAAAAATAGGGATTGTCTCCGGCGGCGGAAAGGACTACATCGCAGCGGCTGCAAAAGCAGGCCTCGATGCCTTTATCAGCGGCGATATCTCTCACGACGCGGCTGTTGCCGCGCGCGAATACGGTCTGACGGTCATTGATGCAGGCCACTGTGCCACCGAGCGAATATGCACCGGCATTTTCAAAGAAGCGCTGGAAAAGCTTTCGCCCCATCTCAAAACAGCTCAGTTTTCACAGGATTTATGCGGCGAATTTGTTTTATAAACAGCTCGTTTTGTTAAAATACCACAAGCAATAATAGTTTTTTTGTGCAAAAACAAAAAACTTTATTTTTCGCGCATTTTTATTGCTTATATGCCGAATAAATGCTATAATATCTTGTAATACATTGGATACAGAGCCGTTTCGCTCAGACGCGACCGGCTTTGCATAATACGCTACTCAGAAAGGATGCCTTCCATGAAAAAAACAGTTGCATTATTGCTTCTTGCAGCAATGCTCCTTACCTCTCTTGTCGGATGCGGCTACGACGAGAACGACAAGGGTGCTATAATCCCGCTTTATCTCTCCGGCTATCAGAGAAATCTCGATCCCACTGCCTTTATTTATGATAAGGATACCATCAAATACACCACACTCATATACGAAGGTCTGACCATTATCGCCGAAGACGGATCGATAGAACCCGGTCTTGCAGAAGAGTGGTACACCGAGAAGGATAGATTGACCGGCGAAACCGTACTTTACTTCAAGCTCAAGAGTTCAAGATGGAACGACGGCAGACTCCTCCTTGCCGACCACTTTGTATATGCATGGAAGCGTCTTCTTTCCCCCGAGGTATATGCTCCCGCGGCAAGCCTTCTGTACGATATCAAAAACGCTAAGGCAGTCAAGTCCGGCGAAATGACAATCGACGATTTGGGCGTTGCGGCTGTTGACAACTCGCTCCTCGAGGTCACATTTGAAAAGGATATCGACATCGATCTCTTCCTTGAAGCCGTTGCAAGTCCCGCGCTCGTTCCGATCCGTGACGACGTAGTTACCGGCGAGCACATAACCGACTGGGCGTCATCGCCCGAAAACATAGCCACAAACGGCCAGTTTACCATGAAGGCTATGGAATACGGCGGAAAATTCAATGTTGAAAAATCCACATACTACAATACCACCGACGATGATGATGTCAGCCCCAACAAGTATGTAAAGCCCTTCAGACTTATTACCGACTTTTCCTCAAGTCTCGAAAAACAGCTTGAGAAATTCAATAACGGCGAGATCTACTATCTTGACGCGTTGCCCGCCGAAGAATATGACAACTATGAGGACGACCTCACTGTTCAGCCTCTGCTCTCTACATTCAGCTTCTTCTTCAACTGTTCCAACGGAATTTTGAGCGATGCATATGCCAGAAAGGCAATGAGCGTAGCTCTCGACAGAACGGCAATCGCCGAAGCTATGGGCTGCGGCACAGAGCCGGCAACCGGTATTGTCAGCAACGGTGTTTTCGATACGAAAATGAAGAAGTCCTCCTCGTTCAGAGAAGCAGGCGGCGAGCTTATCAGCGCTGCAGCCGATATGGATACCGCTAAGTCTCTTATGAACGATGTTTCAAACGACGGCTCGACCTATACGCTCACGATCCGCAAAAACAAAGCCGATCAGAAAGCGGCTGCAGAAGCTGCCGTCGCCGCTTGGAAGCAGCTCGGAATAAACGTAGAAATCAAGGAGCTCAGCGACAATGATTTCTATACCGCACTCACAACAAGCGACTTTGACATAATCGCATTGGATTATCAGGGTCTCAGCACAAGCGCGTACTCCTTCCTTGCTCCGTTTGCTAAGTACTACTCAGGTTCTGTTGTATCGGTCTCCGATGATTCCACGGGATTCACACCTCATATAACAAACTTTGCAGAGGATAATTACGACCAAGCTATTGACGCGGTTCTCGAAGCAACGACCCGCGCCGACAGAGCAACAGCTCTTCACGACGCAGAAGCACTTCTTGTTGAATATGCCCCCATTGCGCCGGTAGTGTTCTACAATAACTACTACCTCGAAAGCAGTGAATTGAGCGGTCTTGATTCCACTGCGTTCGGCACCCGTATATTCAAGGACGCGAAGCTCAAGAACTATCTTGAAAAGAACGAAGCTCTTCTTGCTGCCGAAAGCGACAAATAATGATTTATCGCTCTGAAAACTCAAAAGAATAAAGCTTTTCCTGAACAACGGCACCGGTCGGTGCCGTTGTTTTTTTCTTTGCCGTGAATAGAAACCGACAAATGCACGACAATAAACTTATGAAAAACAAAATTCTTTTGCTTATTCTGACCGGCACAGCGGCCGGTCTCGTAAACGGCCTTTTCGGCACGGGCGGGGGCACGGTAACGGTTCTCGCCCTGACTGCAATATACGCGCATACAGCCCGGGGCGCAGACGTGACCAAAAATATTTTTGCAACAACAAACGCGCTGATAATAGTACTGTGCGGAGTAAGCATATTAACACTTGCAGTCTCAGGAAAACACAAAATTTTCGGAATGGACGGCGACTTCTCGGTCGTGTCAGTACTTCCGGCAGCAATTATCGGGTCGCTTGCCGGTGTTTTTCTGCTTGGAAAAATCAAGTCGGCTCTGCTTAAGCGACTGTTCGGCATAATGATAATATACTGCGGCGTAAAGATGATATTATGCTCCGCCAGATAATCTTTTTTGCGGCGGCGCTGCTTACCGGACTGGGTATCGGCTCGGGCGGGTTGCTCATTTACTACCTGACCGAATGGGTCGGTCTCTCGCAGCTGTCCGCAGGAAGCGTAAATCTCATTTTTTTCATAGCCGCGGCAGCCGTTTCAACTGTAATTAACTTCATAAAAAAGCGAATTCTGAAAAAGGAACTTCTGGTGCTGTCGCTTTCCGGAGCGGCCGGAGCGGTAATCGGTTCTCTGATTGCCTCCGATTTTTCCGACGGGCTTCTTAAAAAGCTGTTCGGCGCTCTACTGATAGTAATGGGCGCAATCATGTTATTTTCCGCAAAAAAGAAATAAACACTTCCCATACGTGCGCGGTCGGTGGTATAATATCAGTAACATGAAAATAAAGGACTGATACTATGGATACGGAAAAGCTGAAATCCGACATCTGTGCAAAGATAGACTCGGAGCGCGAATATATAGCCGATATCGCCGAAGAAATACTTGCCTGCCCGGAGCTCGGCTTTAAGGAATACAAGACCTCCGAGCTTGTCGCAAATGAAGCAAAAAAGCTCGGCGCGTTCAAACGCGACGGCATCGCCGTAACAGGCGTTCGCGCAGAGCTCGGAAACAGCGACAGCCCGATAAACATCTGCCTTATCGGCGAGCTCGACAGCGTTATCTGTCAGGCTCACCCAAACGCCGCCAAAGACGGCGCGGCACACGCTTGCGGGCACAACGGTCAGATAGCTGTTCTCCTCGGCGTTATGAAGGCCCTCGCAGAGACAAAAATTGTCGAAAAAATCGGCGGCAGAGTTACCTTTCTCGCAGTTCCCGCCGAAGAGATGATAGATACGCAATATCGCAAGCAGCTTAAAGCCGAAGGAAAGATAAAGTATTATTCCGGGAAACAGCAGCTTGTTTCGGAGGGCGAATTTGACGACATCGACATCTGCATGATGGTTCACGCTCAGCCCGGGGAAGAAACGGCGGCCGTATATCTCGACGGCTCGAGCCTGGGATTCGTTTCAAGCGAGGTTACATTTCACGGCAAAGCGGCGCATGCGGGCGCATTTCCCTGGAACGGCGTAAACGCTCTCAATGCGGCAATGCTGTCTATGATGAATATGCACATTTCGCGTGAAAGCTATAACGACAAGGACAAGGTCAGAATCCATCCCATCATCACAAAGGGCGGAGAGGCGGCTAATGTTGTGCCCGACGAGGTAATAATGGAAAATACCGTTCGTGCCGCAAATCCGGCAGCGCTTGATTTTGCCGAGCGGAAGGTTCGCCGCGCCGTCCAAGCCGCCTGCATAGCTACCGATGCGAGCGCAACCACGGTCGGAACACCCGGGTATCTGCCCCTTATGCAATCGCACGCACTCTCGGAGCTCTTTGCAAGCGCCGCCGGTCGCTTTGTGCCGGAAGATAAAATCAAGTGGGGCATAGATATGATAGGCTCGTCGGACATCGGCGACATAAGCTGTCTCATGCCGACGATTCAGCCGACTGTCGGCGGCATTAAGGGCTCGGCGCACGGCGCGGATTTTGAGATTTGCGACGCCGAAGCGGCAATGGTGATCCCCGCAAAAGCACTTGCCATGACTGTGATAGATCTGCTTTGCGATAACGCAAGCAAGGCAAAAGAAATCAAAGCGGGATTTAGTCCGGCATACACCAAGGACGAATATCTGCACTTTTTGGACAGCCGCACATATACCGACGAATTCATACCCGATAAGTAATCCGAAAGGACTGTACATATGACTGTTGAAGAAAAATCCGCTTCACTCGCCGAGCTCAGGGAAAGCTGTCTCTCATGTCACGGCTGTGCACTCGCCGACACCAGAACAAACGTTGTCTTCGGCAAGGGCAACCCCGACGCCGATATACTGTTTATAGGCGAAGCGCCGGGCGAAAAGGAGGACCTCTCCGGACAGCCGTTTGTCGGCGCCGCCGGGAAGCTGCTCGACAAATACTTAAACTTCATAGAACTCGGACTGGACGATGTGTATATAGCAAACATTCTGAAATGCCGTCCGCCTAAAAACCGCGATCCGCTCCCCGAGGAACAGAACGCCTGTATCGGCTTTTTGAGGGAACAGCTCAAAATAATCGAGCCAAAGGCAATCATTTGTCTCGGACGAATCGCAGCCATGCGCGTAATAAAGCCCGACTTCAGGATAACCGCGGAACACGGACAATGGTTCGAAAAGGGCGGCTATTCCATCATGGCTGTATATCATCCGGCGGCGCTTTTGCGCGACCCGCGCAAAAAAACAGATATGCTGAACGATTTCAAGGAGATAGAAAGACACATAAAAAAATAAAAAAATTTCCGCTTTTATTTCAAACAACTCCGTGCAACAATAATAAGGCACGGCGCACCGAAAACCTGTGCGCCGTGCCTGTTTTTTTGCAAATGCAAAAAAGACGAAAGGAAAGCTCATACAATGCCCAATCGCACTGTTTTCAGCAAAAAACGGCTTCTCTTTTTGCAAACTGTATGTGTCTGTCTGACTCTGGTTACAGCGGTGGGCGGCTGTCTTTCCGCCGCTGCCGCGGTTTCGACCGATGCCTATTCATGGTACACCCGACCGTCAAAGGATAATCAAAGACCTCCGCTTCCCTCCGAAGCTACCGGTCTTGCCGAGCACCACGCATACGCACTCGGCAAGGATGAAAAAGTGGTCTATCTCACCTTTGACGCAGGATATGAAAACGGTAATGTTGCAAAAATCGTCGATTCGCTCAAACGGCACGACGCTACCGGTGCGTTTTTCATTCTTGCAAACATTGTGGAGACCAATCCCGAGCTTATCAATGAAATGAAGGACTCGGGCTTTCTCATTTGCAACCATTCAAAAAACCATCCGGATATGAGCTCATACGCCGACTTTCGGAAATTTGAAGCGGAGCTCGTTTCAATGGAAGACTACTTCTCGGAGAAAATGGGATACCCGCTCGACAAATATTTCCGACCGCCCGAGGGCAGGCTCTCAGAGCAAACATTGGCCTGGGCGGACGAAATGGGCTATAAAACAATACTTTGGAGCCTCGCCTACGCCGACTGGGACAACGATAAGCAAATGGAGCCCCGTAAAGCGCTTGACCTTATTATGAGCCGAGTTCACAACGGAGCAATAATACTCCTGCACCCGACAAGTGCGACAAACGCCGCGATAATGGATGACTTGCTGACACGTCTCTCGGACGAGGGTTACCGCTTCGGCAGTCTCGACGAGCTCTGAGGTGATTAATATGAACAGAGCTCATGTTTTAAGACGGACGGCGGTAGCACTTGCTCTCGCACTATGTCTGACGGTCAGCGCCGTCGGAGGAGCTTCGGCGGACAGCGCAGTCAGGCGAAGCGCACCGAATGATAAGGGTCTCATTTCTATAACCTTTGATGACGGTCCTCATCCGAAATACACGCGTGAAATACTCGATATACTCGACGAATACGGAGCACACGCGACCTTTTTCGTCATTGGCTCAAACGCCGAAGCCCACCCGGAGCTTTTGAAGGAAATAGTTGAGCGAGGACACGAAATAGGTAACCACACCTATTCCCACCAAACCATTTCCAAAGTCTCGGACAACAAAATAACCGATGAGCTGACGCGCACGCAGAAGATAATATCCTCGGCATGCGGATTTAATCCCGTGGTCTTTCGGCCGCCCGGCGGCGCCTATTCCAACCGCTCCCTCGCCGCTGTCACCAATCTCGGCTTTGCATGCGTCACATGGTCCAAGGATTCAAACGACTGGCGTATGCTTCCCGTTGAAACAATAGTAAAGAATATGACGACCGATGTTCAATCGGGAGATATATTCCTTTTCCACGACTTCAATCGACGCGGAAGTCCCACACCGGAGGCTGTTTCGCAAATACTTGCCACACTCCGCTCACAGGGGTATTCTTTTGTAACGGTTTCTGAGCTATTAGGTCAGCAGACAGCATAAAGCAAAATAGTCACCCGCCTGAGAGCACTCTCGGCGGGTGATTATTTATTCCTTTGATTGACCGGCATGCGGCACAGCTTTTTATATGCCGAAAACCAGTCGGTCGTCGTTCTTTTTGCGAAGCATGATACAGCAAAACATCATTGCCACCGCCATACCCGCAACCCATCCTACCGGCCACGAATACCATACGCCGTAGAGCCCGTAAAATGACGGCAGCACATAACACAGTACTACTCTTAAGATAAGGTCGGTGAATGTGGAAATCATAAACAGCGTCATTTTCCCGGTGCCGCGCAGTACGCCGTCGCAGCACAGCTTCAAAGCGACCGAGAAGTAAAACGGCGTAACTATCCGCAAAAACGATATTCCGGAATTGATAGCCGTATCGCTCGCCGCACCGTCCATAAAAAGCATTATCATCGGCCTGCTGGCGAAAAACAGCGCCGCAAAACAAATTGCCGCCGCGGACAATGAGAGAACGCCGCCCGTCAGCAATCCGCGCCGCACCCTATCCGGTTTACGCGCGCCGTAGTTCTGTGCCGTGAAACTCGACATACCGTTTCCGAAGGTCACAAATATCGTCACAGCAAAGGTATTGAGCTTTATCGCCGATGAATAACCCGCTATAACTGATGACCCATAGCCGTTGATTATCTGCTGGATGAACATATTTCCGACCGAAACAAAGCTTTGCTGAAGTATACTCGGTATCGCAATGCGGCCTATTTTTGTAAACATCCACCACGAAAAAAGCTCGCTTGGCTCATTGCTTTTAAGCGCGCGCGTCCGTCTGAACAGTGCGGCAAACGCCAGCACGCAGGCAACGCCCTGTGCGATGAAGGTCGCCCATGCTACACCGGCAACGCCCCATCCGAATATAGCCACGAATATGTAGTCAAGAATGACATTTGCAACCGAGGAGCCGATAAGAAACCACAATGGGGTTTTGGAGTCTCCCAGCGCCTGAAAAATGGCCGTACAGATATTATATACAAACAGAAATACAAAACCCAATATATAAATGCGAAAATACAGCTCGGCGTCGGAAAAAATGTTCTCCGGCGTATTGATAAGGCGCATGATCGGGGTAGTTGCCGCTACGCCTACCACTGCGAGCACCGACGAAATAACCGCCGAAGCAATCAGCGATGTGAAAATTGCCGTTTTAACCTTGCCGATTTTCTTTGCGCCGAACAGCTGGGAAATAACTACCGAGCAACCGATATTACTGCCGAAGGCGACCGCCATAAAAATCATAGTGACGGGATAAGAAGCTCCTACTGCGGAAAGCGCATCCTCGCCCGCAAATCTGCCGGCAATTATCGAATCTGCCATGTTGTACATTTGCTGGAAAATAACGCTTATCAACATCGGCAAAGTAAAACTGATTATAACATTACGCGGCTTACCTACCGTCAAATCCTTGACCACTGTTTCAACCCCTTCAAAAAACCTGACTGATATTATACTCCTTTTCTCTTGATTTATCAATAAAAAAAATAATACCCCGATACAAATCGGGGTACATCTTTTACTTTTTATCGGCGAATGTTTCTGCCGCTGTCAAAGTGTTGCTTAAAAGCATCGTAATGGTCATGGGGCCTACTCCTCCGGGAACAGGGGTGATAAATGAAGCCTTCTTTTCCACTTCGGCAAAATCCACATCGCCGCACAAGCCCTCCGGAGTTCTGTTCATACCGACATCGATAACGACTGCTCCCTCCTTGACCATATCCGCAGTAATAAACTTCGGCTTTCCGATGGCCACCACGAGAATGTCGGCTTTGCGGGTAATATCGGCAAGATCGGCGGTTCTCGAATGGGTTATCGTCACGGTAGCATTCGCGTGTAAAAGCAGCATGGCCTGCGGCTTGCCGACGATATTGCTTCTGCCGACTACCACCGCATTCTTACCTGCCGGATCAATGCCATATGCGCGAAGAAGCTCCATTACGCCTGCCGGTGTGCAGGGCAGAAAATCGTACTTGCCTATCATTATTTTCCCGACGCTTGCGTATCCGAACGCGTCAACATCCTTTTCGGATGCTATTGCCTGAATAACGGCATTTTCATCTATGTGTTCAGGCAACGGGAGCTGAACTAAGATACCGTGAATCGCGTCGTCGCTGTTAAGCTCGGAAATCAGCCGCAGAAGCGCCTCCTGCGTCGTAGCCTCCGGCAATGCGTATTCGCGGGAATAAAATCCCACCTCCGCACAGCCGTTTTTCTTGTTTCTTACATATACCTGACTTGCGGGATCCTCTCCCACAATGATAACCGCAAGCCCCGGCTTGACGCCTGTTCTTTTTATAAGCTCTTGAGTTTTCTCGGCTATTCTCTGTCTTGTGTTTTTCGATGTCAGCTTTCCGTCAATTATAGTTGCCATATGTACTTCTCCTTATTTTTCGTCGTTATTCTGTTGCTCTGCGACCACGGAGGCTGAATCCATGCTCTCATTATCCGCGTCGCTTATGCTTTCACTTCCCGAAGTGGTCTGAGCGGCTGTTTCGCCGTCATTGGAGGTAATCTCAGCGCCGTCGCCCCCTTGTGCGCCGAACTGATTCTCATATTCAGCGCCTTCGGCTGCCCTCGCCCTCGCCTTCTTTGCGCTCACGATATACAGCGCTGTTCCGACAAAAAAGCAGATAAAGCCGAGTGCGGAGGAAACTCTGATGTTTCCGAGCCACAGGCTGTCGGTACGAAGCATTTCTATAAATCCGCGGCCGAAGCCGTACCATGCTATGTACAGATAAAATATCTGACCGTCGAACTTTTTCTTTTTATATACAAAATTGACGATTATAAAACCGATAAGATTCCAGAGAGATTCATACATGAACGTGGGATGAACGCATACCGCCTCGCCGTCTGCGGCAGACGAAATGCCCATCCGCCACGGAAGGTCGGTTTTTCCGCCGTGCGCTTCGGCGTTTACAAAATTTCCCCAGCGTCCTATAATCTGACCTATCATAACTCCGGGGGCAATCGCATCGAGCAGTTTGAGAGTCTTAATCTTTTTGATTTTTGAGAAAACCAGTATTGTCGCAAAGCCGCCTAATATAGCGCCGTAGATAGCAAGTCCGCCGCGCCAGATGGCAATAACATCCAGAAAGCTGTCGTATCCGCCCTCCGACCAGTTGAAAATAACATAATACAACCTTGCACATATGACCGAGATGGGAATAAGGAATATTGAAAGGTCGAGGTAATCGTCACTCGATATGCCCTCATTCTTTTTTGCGCGCCATTCGCCATACAGAAAGGCGAGTATGATGCCGACGCAGATTATAACGCCGTACCACGCCACGTTGCGCCCAAACAGACTGAAGGCAACGGTATTTATCTCAAACGGCCCGATACCCAGTCCCGGGAATGAAATATAGTGTGTACTGCCCATACTTTACTCCTTCTCTATAGGCTCGACCACGCTGAGCACCATAAGCTTGGTGTCGAAGCTCTTTTCAAGCCTTGCCGCTATGTCCTCGGCAGTAACCGACGAAATAACGTCGGGCTCAGTCAGCATATCGCAGCCGACAAAGCGAAGATTCAGAAATCTCTCGGAAATATCGGAGGTATTGTTCCATCCGGCGATAGAACGCGCATATCTCGCTTTCTTGCAGCGCCGGAAATCTGCAAGTTCAAAGCCCTCCTGCTTGACCTTTTCAACCGTTTTTTTTGCGGCCTCAAAAACAGCCCTCGGATTACTGCTCTCGCCGGAAATTATAAGGTGAGAATAGTTCTTGCCGAGCTCGTATCCCACATCGTACTTTTCATTGAGCAATCCCTCATTATACAACTCGTAATAAAAGTCGCTCGCCCGGCCGAACAGCATATCGGCAACAATTTCCTGCTCGCAGCTGCGCTTGAGCTTATCTTCTCCGCTCTCTCCCTCCGGCAGGTCGGTCTCCTTTAAACCTATCATAAACATAGGCCCTGCAACAGGAAAGCTCTCTCTCACCTCGTCCTTGACAATATCGCGCGGCTCCTTAGGCTGCCTGGACTCAACATGCACGTCCTTTGACGGCTTGAGCACCCTGTCGCACAGCGCCGCAACCCTGTCGCAGTCGAATCTGCCGCAGACAACAAGCGTCATATTATTGAGATTATAAAAGGTATCGTAGCAGCGGTAGAGTATTTCGGGAGTTATCTCTGCGATAGACTCGACAGTGCCGGCTACGTCGATTTTGACATAGTTTTCACGGTAAAGCGCTGACAGGAGATTCTGATACAAGCTCCAGTTGGGGCTGTCGTCATACATCGTAATCTCCTGACCGATTATGCCCTGTTCCTTCTCCACGGTTTCCTTTGTAAAATACGGGTGCGTCACAAAATCGAGCAGTATTTCGAGATTTTCATAGTAATGTTCGGTCGATGAAAACAGATACGCCGTCATTTCGTTTGATGTAAACGCGTTGGCGTCCGCGCCGTTTTCGGCATATCGTGAAAATGTATCGACTCCGTCCTCATTTTCGAACATTTTGTGCTCCAAAAAGTGTGCTATCCCATCCGGCACAGTGACAAACTCGGCTTCTTCGTCAGTCTTGAAGGTGCGATCCATAGCGCCGTATCGAGTGCCGAATATCGCAAACGATTGCTTGTGCTCCTTGGGAATCACAAATATCTCAAGCCCGGTCGAATGCTTGCCGTAGTAGTACTTTTCTCCGAGCAAACTGTTTTCTTTCAGTACAAAGTTCATCTGTTGGCTTCCTTTCTTAACGCCGCCTGTGCGACTGTTCAGTTTTCCTTCTCGGTCAGGAAATATACCGTGTCAAGTTTGATTCTTTCTGCAACCCTGACGATATCCTCGCGCGTGATCTTCTCTATACGGCTCGCAACAAAGGAGGGGGTCGGTATTTCCTTCTCGGTATCCTTTCCGATAACCTTGGGCAGATACCACGCCGGAAGCGACGAGGGATTATCTGCAAATGAGCTGAGGCGGTTGATTATATCGTTTTTGCTGTCCGATATTTCCTTGTCGGAAATGTCTCCCTCTTTGATTTCCTTAATGCGTTCAAGCGTCTCTCGCACCGTCTTGTCGCGGTCGGTCGGATTTATACCTGCGTGAACCATCATGGTACCCTTTTCATAGTTGCAGGCGGAAAAAATCGAGTAGCACAGAGACATTTGCTCGCGCAATACGGTAAACAGCTTGCCGGTGATAGAACCGCCGAGAACCGAGTTGCACATGGTCATGGCATAAAGCTCGGAGCCGGTCGATGTGATCCCGTGCGTAAAGCCCATTACAAGGTTGCCCTGCTTGACGTCCATACGCTCGGTGATTTCGCGCGGCTCTGCGTTCTTAGGTTCAAATGCTCTGCTTGACGGGAGAACAGCCCTTCTCTCCATGCCGTCAAACATCTTTCTGACGCTGTCGCCGATTACTCTCTCGTCTGCCTGTCCGACGGAAAATATCTCGATTTCGGCTGTTTTCAAGAGCTTTTTATAGTAAGCCGTCAGCGCCTCGGGCGTTATGCTTTCGATAATTTTCTCTTCCCCGATCTCGCTTGAGGAGTAGGGATCCCCGTCAAACATCAGCTCTATAGCGCGCTTTGAAGCATATGAGCGCTTATTATTCAATACGGCTCGGATAGCGTCTACAGCGTTTTTCTTTTCACTCTCCACCCTGCCGGCTTCAAAGCAGCCGTTTTCGGTATACGGGTGGAAGAGCACATCCTCAAAGATAGCTATTATTTCGGAGGTAATGCTCTCATTATCCAAAGAGTATCTGTCGGCAAGCGATACTGCAGAGACCGACATAACGAGGCGGTCGCCCTGCTTCGACGTGCCTGCGCCGAGGCCGGCGCTGTAGCAGTTGTCAAGCGCCCGCGACATGTCGCGGGAGGTGGGATACTTTTCGCTTCCGCGAGTCAAAACACGCGCTAAAAGCGAAGCGAGAGAAGCGTTTTCGGGATTCAAGCTGTCTATAAAATATACCACGAGGCTGTTATACTTGCTCGAGCTGTTTTCTATGATATTGAGGTGAATTCCGTCACCGAGACGGAGTCTTTTCTTTATTTGGTCTGTCATGTGATTTTCCCCTTAAAATCAAAGCATTTCTGCGAATTATCGGCTAAGCGCCGCACCGTAAAATATTTATTTTTTATTATACTATAATTGAGTGAGTTTTTCAATTATATGCCGGGTCTTTTTTATAATGACGCGCCAATGACAGGCGATGTCATTCAATGTCATACCGTTCGGATGCTATAATCTGCTCAAATCCAAAGAAAAAAGCGTGAATTTGAGTTAGATTTATATCGGAAAGGATACAAAAATGATTACTTTTTGCATAGACAAGCAACACATCAGGCGCACCGACTCAGACAAGGTGGTTTCCGGAGCAGTCGGCTTTGTGAAATTCCGTGCCGACTACTCGGAGGAGTGGAGCGGCTTCAATGTCACCTTCTCGTTTGAGTGCAGGGACAGAATTTATTATGTCTTTAATGTAGAGGCAGGCAAAGAATACGTTGTGCCATCGGAAACGCTCGCTGTTCCGGGCAGTGTAAAAGTCAGCTGCTTCGGTGCAGACTCAGACAATACCATAGCAACAAGCGACTTTGCACTGCTTGATGTAGCCGAAGGCGCGCAGCCGGAAAGAGAAGGCTCGGAAAGTGCGCCGACTGAGCCGCTCTTCAATCAAATGCTGTCGATGGTTGAAAACGCCGCTGACAGTCTTGAACTGGCGAAAGGCGAAGACGCCGTACTGTGGCGCACGGGCGGCGGAGAATGGCACCGGCTTATAGAGCTCTCGGAAATCACTGGGGAAACCGGTCCGGCCGGTCCGAGCGGCAATGACGGAACCGACGGACGCGACGCACACTTATACATCCGCTACAGCGCAGAAATGCCGACTTCAGACGAAGAAATAAAAGACACGCCCGACGCATATATTGGGATATACAGCGGAACTGCGAATTCCGCGCCCGAGAGCTATACCGAATACTGCTGGTACCGCTTCAAGGGCAACATACCCACAGCCGACGAAATTCCCCTCCCGGACTGTGAGCTGGGTGAAAATGCTGCAGAGGCATTTACCTCTGCGGAAGCAACGCTGAAAAAACACACTGCCGATATTCAGGCAAAAGCCGACCGCATAGTTCTGACAAAACCCGCCGCCTATGACCATATCATAGACGATGCCGGAAACTATCCGATAGTATCGGCAACTCTTATCGGAACAATGGAAAGAAGCGTAGTTCCGGCACCGACGGCGCCCATCTACCCCACATATTGCGAGCAGCCGACCATTTCCGACAATGTCGATTCGGTGCAATTTTCGGATATTACGCTGAGGGCGTTTGAGGGCTACCGCGATGCGATAATCATTTCCGACGGAAGAGTTGTGCTTCGGCGTGAGGTCGGTCACCGAGAGCTTGACGGCACCGAAAGCATGACGCAGGGGATACCCCGATATACCCTTCCTCAAACCAGGGCGGTCAGCACAGACGCTATGGTGACATGCAGCCACTATCCGACCTCAAGCTCATTAAGCGACAAATGCGTTCGTTATACGGCCTGGAACTCACAGATACTGATGTTTTTGGACAATGACTACGCGACGGGACCTGAATTCAAATCTTTTGCCGCCGCACAGTACGCCGCCGGAAATCCGATAAGTATTGAATGGCCGTTGGCAAACGCAACCGAAAGCGATATAACTGACACACCGGCAGGAACGGCAGCGCTTATGCTGCATACGACAGAAGGTATAAGCACAATTACATCAAGCACACTGTGCGAGGTTAGCTATCACGCAGATACAACAAAAGCATATAATAAACTAAAAAACGCGATAATCGCACTCGGCGGAAGTATATAAAGTTTGTTCTACAGGCGAAATTTTCAAATCATACGGATAAAATAAAAAATTAAAAAAGGAGAAAACAAATGTTTATATTATCAGATTGGTTAGTTGAGGGACTTAAAGCGGGCTATTCCGACAAAACCTTTTCTTTTGCCCGAATAACGGAGCTTACCGCAGGATATCTCTCTCGCGGATTGATTTCAGACGCGCAGGCAGAGGACATAGCACTGTACTGTCCGGCGCCCTGTGCCGAAACGGATGGCGGTGAAACTGTATGAACCATATGAAAATTGCAATAACCGTAGGCTTCGGAGCTATCGGCGGCTTTGTTTCTTCGGTTTTCGGCGGGTGGAACAGCGCGCTGACAACCCTCGTAATATTCATGGC